>NZ_DASTAT010000035.1 GCF_035712445.1 Oligoflexus sp.
TCCACCTTCTGCGCAAGAAGATCGGCGATGAACTGATCGACCATCGCTTCCTGCTCGCGAGCCTTGGGATAATGTTCCAGGATGATGCCCTTGATCATCCGGCTCAGTTCCGATTCATTGCCTGCGAAAGCCAGACTGGAACCCAGGAGCATGCCACCCAAAGAAAGGCTGGAGGCGGCCAACACATGACGGCGATTGCAAAGACGGCGAAGCATAAGAGATCCTTTCCTTTAGATGTTGATGCTCTGTGGGATCTGCGACGGTTTCAGGTAGCTATAGCTGGTCCGCCGGGTCCGGTTGCGACGATTGATTTCGCTTTCGATGTGCCGCAGGCGATCCTGGAATTTCCAGAGCGAAGGCACGATGCGTTTGTCATCAAAGGTTCCCAGGGCATAACCGCCGAGCTGCGTATAGTAGGTATCGCCCAGAAGCGTCAGCGTATGCGTTTGCTTGATCGCGCGATCGAGCGGCGGCAGGAACGCGAGCGCATCCGCTTCGCTCAGGCCCAGACCAGTCGGGGCTGGAGCATAACCGGCCAGCGGCTGATAAGGAACGGCAGCAGCGCGGCGTTGGGGAAAGTTCACGGCGGCGTGCTGGGCCGATGCTGTGAAGATGATCATGGTCAAGGTTTCGATCAAAACCTCACGGGTGCTGATGCGATCGTCCGGCGCGAAGCCCAGGATGCGGCCGCCAGTCGGGTCGATAATCTCGGCCGTCCACTGGGCCAGCTCGCTGTCTTCTGCGACATCGGCATCGCTTTCATAATAGGCCTTCACATAGTCGCGAACCCAGCTTTCAATCGCGCCCCAGATCAGAAGGGCATCATCACGATAGGGATAGTTTTTCAGCATGCTGGCGTTCGTCACGCCGCGTTTTTGCAGGTCATTCGGCAAAAAGCTATTGCGGAAGTGAAAGTTATTCCGAATCAGGCTCAGAACTTTGTAGGCCGATTCAATCTGCGGCGCCAGCAGCTGCTCGACCTTGCCATCACGGTTGATCAAGCGGCGGACAGCCAGTGCATTGATGGGCAATGTGCCTTCAAAATGAGGCGCTAAAAGCTGATGCAGAGGATGTTTATCGGACAGCTGACGATAGGTCGCGACCACGATGGGATCGATCACAAGGTGCGTGAGACCAAGGTGACTGGCGACTTCATGATAATTGATATCCGAGGTCTTCACGATGGTCTTGGCCACCAGCCAATCCCAGGTGCCGGCCCTGGGCGTCACGAATGGATAGATATCCTTGTCCTGGCCGGTCTGTACGCCCAGCACTTCAAGGTTCTCACTCCCGCGCGGCAAAGCCAGCGCCACGATCGGAGCATACACATACTTCGGCTGATCAGGATGAACACCCGGTTCCAAAGCTGTCAGCACTTCATAATCCACGATGAAGAGTCGGCCTTCGTTCAGCGCAAGGTCCAGCTGATCATGAGCAAAGGCGGGATGCGCGGCAAAGATATCCTGGGTCAGGTTCAGCTTCGCTGGGATCTCTTTCATCACGCGGATCATCAAAGGATTCAGGCCAGCCACGAAGTAATCGGCAAAGGCACTGTCATTCATGATTTGATCGGCGCCTTCCGGCATGGGGAAGTGTTTGAAGAGCTTATAGTAATCGGTGAAGCTCTCGGGCCTTTTTCTGCTCTGGGCCACGCCCAGATCGGGATCCGAATAAGCGAGGATACCCAAAAGATCTTTTTTCAGAAGCATGTCGGCGATTTCGGGGACCGATTTCTCATCCAGCTTGTCCTGGAACACATAACCATGCTCATCCAGGATTTTTTCCCAATTGCGGCGCAGCTTATAGGCTGTGGCGACAATCTTCAGGCTCCAGCCGGGACCAGCTTTCGCTTCTTCCGGAACTGTGGCTGAAATCGGCACGTACTGAACCACGCTCTGATCATAGCGGAACTTTTCCCGATAGATAGCCAGACGTTGCTGGCGTTCGTCGTGATTCCGTGCATGCTGGGGAAGGCTGACCCCCTCGAACATCGACATGATTGAATCTCCCTTGGCTTTGAAACTGGCTTGCAGAGCCGTTTTGAAGGTAATGACCGTTGGTCAGCGGTGAATATTAGAGTCGATGTGTTTTGTCAAATACAATTCGATCAACATCTTTTATTCATTTATCTTTTATTATATTATGAAGGGGTTATCGGAAATGAATGCTGTTCATTTGGAGTGAGCATGGAATCGCGCGCCCTTAATGATGCCGACAAAGAGCGTAAGTACGAGAAGATACTGAGCACGACCCTCAAGCTCTTCAAGCGCGAGCGCCGTTTGCACACCGCTGCGGAGATCTGCAAGGAAGTGAAGATTGCCAAGGGCACTCTTTATCTTTACTTCAGCACCAAAGAAGAAATTTATATGGAGCTCCTCGTCAGGAACTTCCGTCGTTGGCACGAGAGTGTGCGCGAGCATCTCCTGGATCGCGCGCCGGATGCCGCAGGTTTCATCCTTTATCTCTGCCGAAGTCTCGCCGACTTTACCGACTTCGTCGATCTCACAGCTCTGGCGTCGGTTGTCCTGGAGGAAAATCTGCCGCCTGAATACGTGCGCGTCGCGCGCCAGAAAAATCGACAGGAAACGCGCCGTACGTGCCAGCTTATTGCACGAAGTTTTCCCGAATGGTCTGAGGATTTCTGCGAGCTCAGTCTGAGACGCTTTTATACCTATGGCATCGCGTACTGGAAGGAATGCTTTCCATCGGGACCTGTCGTGGCCGCTTTGCCTGCGGAATATCTTGATATCGAAGCGCAGCGTTCGAAGTTTTTCAATGAAATCCTCCTGATGAATCACTTGATCTGGGGCCTACAAAACAAGCCCTAAGGAAGATCACGCAGCAGCCGACGGGTGGCTAATGTCGACCGTTTGGTCATGAATGTGAGATCTCGAAAAAAAGTTTCTTGTCGCGCGCGTGATAATCAAGGACAGTCCCGATATAACCTCCCTGCGCAGATGGTTCTCTCAACAGATGACACGAAGCAAATAAAGAGGAGAGAATTATGTTTCTTAAGTCACTCGGGCTTGTCCTGGCCTTTTTCTGCACCACGCTCGCGGCCTCAGCCGATCCTGTCGTCATACCGGTTCCTGTGGATACCTGCTATGGCTCACCGGCCTCACCCATCTGCGGACAACCCACGCAGAATGACTTCTGCAAAGAATACAATAGGGATGGCATCAGCTGCGATGACGTCGGTTTTTATGAAGGCCAGGTGGGATATCCCTGGGGCAATCAATCCGGAAAATTCCGCTGCGTGAACGGCTGTCTTGCCTGGTTGGGCCAGGCACTATCGTGTAAAGCCTACAACCGCGATGGTATCACCTGTGATCAGGTCGGCTTTCATGATGGCCAGGTCG
>NZ_DASTAT010000036.1 GCF_035712445.1 Oligoflexus sp.
TGGGATCTTGGACTTCAGCTCCTATGGATTGGCGCCAGGGATTTGAAGCGTTTTGGCTATGACGAGCATTTCAAGGTCTATGATCTGGACGTAAGCAGCCCGACCTTTGGTCAGGTCAGCGAACCGAAGAATCTGGCCGCACCCGCCTTCTGGTTTGGAAACTTCCGCAGCCGTTTTCATGCGACGGAAAACTATGACCTCACGTTTCGCATCAACAACCTTTTTGACTTTACCCAGACAGCCTATGGCGACAGCCCCACGACCTGGCATTACCATTTGAATCATGCCCACTTCGATAATTTTCATACCTGGGGACCGCTGATGGGACGCGAATATTTCGGAGGTTTGGAGGCCCGCTGGTAGGAAAAGACCGGATCCCTGAGGATCCGGTCCAAGGCCTTTTTTCAGCTCTTATGCATGAGACTCCTGGGGGATCCAGGATGGAAAAGGATCATGGCCCAGGTAGGAGATTGACGAAGATTTCGTGAGACAGGCATCCAGGCTCTGCTCGATAAAGTCCTGATTCAGATCGATGCCGATCACAACCAGCTCCTGAGCCGGTGGTGTTTCATCCTCGGCCCAGTATCCGCCCGGCTCCAGCACACAGGAGCGGGACGCGAGGGACAGAATCGCGGCCTGATCGGGACGCGAGGCTAGCCAGATAAAGCCTTTGGCCCTTAGGATTCCCTCCTCCCAGGCGCTTTCCAGAAACTGGTAGAGACGTTCCGGGTCGAAAGGCTGCGCGCGCCGATAGACAAAACTGGAGAGTCCATAGGCGGCTGTTTCCGGTTGATGTTCACCGCGAATTTCCGCGAGCCAGCCGCGTGCAAGAGCGGCTTCCTCGAAGTCGAAGCGTCCGGTATTCAGGATTTTGGTCAAGGGCACCTGCCCCTGTTGCGTGCGCAGAATCTCGGCGCGTGGATTGAGCCGCCGCAGAAGGGCCTCAAGGAAGACCAGGTCCTCTTCCATCACGCGATCAATCTTATTGACGAGAATGACATTGGCGAACTCCACCTGCTCGATCAAAAGATCGACGATGTTGCGCTCGTCAGATTCCTCCAGCGCAAGGCCGCGTTCGGCGAGCGTCTCGGCATCCTTGTAATCCAAAAGAAAGTTATAGGCATCCACCACGGTCACCATGGTGTCCAGACGAGCGATCTCACTCAGCGATTGTCCGGCTTCATCCGCAAAGGTGAAGGTTTCTGCAACGGGCAAAGGCTCGGATACCCCGGTGGATTCGATTAAAAGATAATCGAAGCGCTGCTCCGCGGCCAGGCGTCTGATTTCAAGAAGAAGGTCTTCACGCAAAGTACAGCAGATGCAGCCGTTGCTGAGTTCGACCAGCTTTTCCTCGGTGCGACTGAGGGAATAATCCTGGTTTTTGATCATTGCGGCATCAAGGTTCAGCTCGCTCATATCGTTCACAATCACAGCCACGCGCAGGCCGTCCCGATTGCGAAGTATATTCTGAAGAACTGTGGTCTTTCCTGCGCCCAAAAAACCGGAGAGGACCGTAGTAGGTAATAGTGACATGATGAGTCGCCTTATTGCAAAACTTATCTTTTTATTAGGATATAATCCCTATAATGTACGTTGGTGATATAACCATTAATGCAAATAGTTGCAAATAGAAATGGACAAAGCACCGAATTCAGCTTATGATGTAAGAGAAAGCAGGAAGGGGAATTGTATGAAAAAGAATGTTCATCCCGCCTATAACTGGGTCGTTATTGAAGATGCCTCCAGCGATTTCCGATTTTTGACTCGTTCGACGCGGAAATCCGATCAGAAGACTACCTGGACCGATGGCAAGGAATACCCTTTGATTACGGTCGAGGTTTCGAGTGCTTCGCATCCGTTTTACACGGGCAAGCAGAAGATCATGGATACGGGCGGGCGTATTGATCGCTTCAATAAGAAATATGGGAAGGCGAAACCGTCAGCCTGATCGTCAGAATAAGTCGTGCATAGCGTTCGGCCGCTGCTCCCGAGCAGACGGCCGATTTTTTATCCTGCAGTATTTTGCGTCAGATCCTGATGCATCCTGCTCCACCCGAGCCCGTTTTTTTCAGTAAAAATCCCTTGAATCTCAATTATTTGAAACCTGGATAAGGCTTTGCAAAGAAGCTCTCGTGAACCAACCGGAGGCTTCGCTCATGTCTGTTCTTGCCGTACTGAAAAGTCTGGCCATCCTTATTGTAGTGATCCTGCTTTGGAACGCCCGATCCCAGACCAAAGGGGTGACTCATGCCAGGAAGATGAGTACGGACCCGGAGATTGCCAAACTTTCGGGCACCATCACGGATGTGCGCACGAAGAATGGCAGGAGCCTCGTCAAGATTGAGGACAGGCATGGTCGATACTTCTGGGCCATTGTCCGCGATGAAATGCTGCAGGTCGGTGATCGCATGAGTTTTGAAATGACGGTTGCGCACCATCATTATTACGTCGCGGATTTTGGTTTATCTCTGCCCGAGTGTTACATCGTCAGCGTCTTCGACATCCAGCCAGGGGAAAGGGCCTCCGTATGAATCTCGGCATGCCGGAACTTTTGATCATTGGGTTTGTTGTGGTCCTGCTCTTCGGAACTTCAAAATTGCCGAAGCTGGGTTCGTCATTGGGCGAAGCCATTCGCAATTTCAAAGATTCCGTATCGGTGGCCGAACGTGAGGAGAGGGAGATCCAGCGTCCCCAGGACAAGGATCATCCCTGATTCCGGAGAATGACGGCGATGTGATCCTCAAGCCTGCGGTAAGCTTCGCCTGCCGCAGGTTCCAACGTTTCGTCCTGACATAAGCCTTCCAGCTGACGCGCGGCCGCTGCCAGTTCATGAAATCCATACTGATCCGCTGTGCCCACAAGGCTATGGGATTCCCGCCTTAATTCCAAACTATCCTGTCGTGTCCAGGCCCCATTCAAACGCTCCAGGCGCGCCGCCAGTCGCTCGCAGAATCGAGCCCGCAGCTCACGAAAACCTTCCTGAGACTGCGGCGCGGGCTGCGGCTCGGTTTTATCCGCGGACGGAGCCGGGGTGCCGGTCAGCTGCAGAAGCTGATCGGCCAGATGCTCGGGAAAGGTTTGAAAGGAGAGGGGTTTGGTATAAAAGCCCTGAAATCCCGCCGCCAAAGCTTTGGAGCGTTCGGTGGACAGGGCGCTGGCCGTCAAGGCAAAGATCGGAATTTTAAGACCGAGTTCCTTGATATGAGCAAGAGTTTCATAACCATTCATACCAGGCATGGAAAGATCGAGCAGTATGCAGGACAGCGCAGTGCGTTCAATGCGCGTCAAGGCTTCCTGGCCATCGCGTGCTTCATAGACTTCAGCACCGGCCATCGTTAAAAGATGGGAAAGGATCTGACGGTTGTCATCATCATCATCAGTGACGAGGATCACACGCCCCCGCAGGATCGTTCGCGGGATCAATGCCAGCTCCGGGGTTTGGCCGGTTTGCTTCAAATACCCATCCAGGGAAAGCGGATTGAGGGGCGCACGTATCATGCCCGGCGCTTCATAGCGATCCAATTCCAAAACAAAGCAGCTGCCCTTGCCGACCGTGCTCGATTCCAGATAAAGCCGTCCCTCCAAAAGTTCGGCCAGACGCCGCGAAATGGCGAGACCCAGGCCGCTGCCGCTTACACCGCGCTTTTGATGGGAGGTGAGCTGCGTGAAGCTCTGGAAAAGGAGATGCTTTTCATCCTCGGGAATACCGATCCCCGTATCATCAACGGCGAGACGCAGAACAGGGCCTTCCGCTTTCTGAATTTCGGCGATCTCCAAACGAATCGTGCCCTGGTCGGTAAATTTAATGGCATTGCCCAGAAGATTGATCAGGATCTGCCGCAGACGCACGGGATCGGAATCCATGCGATCAGGAATCGGGCCCTGGCCGCGGACCTCGATCATCAGACCTTTCGCCTGCGCCTGGGGAACTGTGGCTGCAGCCAGTTCCCGCAGCAAGGATTCCACCGCGAATGTTTCACGCTGCGGCACCAGGATATCGGCCTGCAGTCGGGAATAATCGAGCAGGTCGCCGAGCAGTTTGGAAAGATGCTGGCTGTTGCGCCGGATGCCTTGAATTTCCGGGATCATCGTCTGCTGGCGCGAGGCCATGATTTCGGTATAGCCCATGATGGCGGAAAGCGGCGTGCGGATTTCATGGCTCATGCTGGCAATGAACTGATCCTTGGCGGTGTTGGCCGCTTCGATAATTTTATTCTGCTGACGGAAATCCTCGGCCTGCATGCGGCGTTTCTGAAGATCGCGCGACAGGTTGATGAGGACGATGCTGGCGCTGATTAAAATGGCAACTCCCAGTGCAAGAAGGGTCAGGGGCTGCCAGCCCAGGCTTTGGGGAAAGGCGCTGAGACGCAGATAAACCTGATGGCCGGTCAGATCATGACGGCTGCGCAGCGAGGTCGTGAGTTCTGAGCTAGGCTGCCGATTGAGAATCGCGAGGGGCCGGTGACTGGCGTTGACCAGGGCCGCTTCGTATTTTTGCTGCACCCATTTGGGAAGATTATGCTGCAGTAAAAGATCCAGGTCATACACAACAAGGACGAGGTGGGCTATGCGCCCTCCCTCCAAAATCGGCAGGGCCTGCGCGATGCTTTGCCGTCCACCCGCAAGGCCAAGGCCGGGCGTGAAAACCTCCTTGCCGCGGGATTCAGCCTCGGTGATCCAGGTTTTGAGATCCCTTTGCTGCAGGATGCTGGCCACCAGGGCCTTTTCATGTTCCGGCAGGACCAGCTGCGGTTCACCCTTCATATCCAGGACGGCGAGGCAGATGAGGTCGGTATGCTGGGCCAGATAATTCCTTAAGGCATCGGGCAAAGAGCTGATCCCGCCCTGCCGGGTGGCATGCTGCTCAAAGAGCCAGCCCAATGAACGGTGGGTGGCCGAGAACCGATCCATCAGGCTGGCCTCGGCGGCCACGAGATCGTGCGGTATGGTTTCTTTCAGAGACGCCGCCTCTCGTTGTCGGAAGAGGCCAAAGAGGGAAAGCAGAAAGATGCCAATGGATACTATCAGGATGATCGGGGCCTTTTCTCTCATCGCTCACCTGTCGCAAAATGCTACGCGCGTGTCCAAATATTCTGACAGAAAAAATCGCAGCTTATGGCTCAAACCCGCTTCCAGAAGGCTTTTTCTTCTGGTCCGTTTATTGCTGATTAAGACCTGTGCCCTCCCCAGGGTTCTGCTAACGCTAAGTGAATTGGAGTCCTTATGAAAAAATTCCTGATGATCGCCTCGCTTGCATTGACTTCCACTGTGCCAGCTCTTGCCGCCACAGAACAGCCTAAAACTGTCGACGCCAAAGAATCAACAGCTCTGAAGGCTGAGAAGTCGGAGAAAGCGAAAGAGAGTCCCAAGGCTTCCAAAAAAGCCCAGAAACATAGCAAAAAGCATTCGGAAGCTCCCAAGGCCAACTGACCGCAAGCTTTGGAGGTAGGAGGGGAGCCCTGGGTTAAAACTCAGGGCTCCTGTTTATATTGCTGCGCGTCGATTCCGTATTTCGCCAGCAGGCGATAGATATCGGAACGATAGCGTCCGGAGAGGCGCGCAGCCTCCGATATGGATCCACGGGCCAAACCCATGAGCCGCAGAAGGAAGGCCCTCTCAAAGGCTTCCTTGGCTGCGGCGTAGTTCGTTTCGAATTCGCCGCTCTCGTGAGGACTGCCGGCCCCTGCATTATCCCGCTGCCGATTTTTACGAGCCAGGATATCTTCGATATGCAGGACGTTATCCTGCGACAGCACCACCGCGCGTTCGATGGCATTCTGCAGTTCCCGAATATTGCCCCTCCAGTCATAGGCTTCCAGCCTTGCGAGGATATCGCGCGAAGGAAAGCGGATGGCCTTGTCATAGCGCTTATTGAAGCGTTCGATGAAACTGCGCGTCAGGGCTTCGATATCGTCCTTGCGTTCGCGCAGGGAAGGCAGATAGATCGGGATGATGTTCAGACGGAAATAAAGATCCTCGCGGAATCGACCCAGAAGCGTCTCCTCTTCCAGATCGCGATGCGTGGCCGCGATGATGCGGGTATTGACCTTGACCGATTGGGTGGAACCGAGCGGCGTGACTTCATGCTCCTGCAGAACGCGCAGGATCTTGGCCTGAAGATTCAGGGGCAGCTCGCCGATTTCATCCAAAAGAAGAGTCCCATCGCTGCAGGATTCAAAGATACCCTTTCGATTGCTGCGGGCATCGGTGAAGGCGCCTTTGGTGTAACCGAAGAGTTCCGACTCCAATAGCGTCTCAGGAATCGCGGCGCAGTTCAGGGCCACGAAGCGTTCCTTGCCACGCGCGGAGGACCTGTGGATAGCACGGGCCACGAGCTCCTTGCCGGTTCCTGACTCGCCGAGGATCAAGACATTGGCGTCCGTATTCCGAATGCGAGCGATCATATCCAGGACCTCGCGGAAGGCTTCGCTGCGGCCAACGAGCCCGATGTCCTGATACAGCTCTTCCATGCTGCTGTCCTGCGTCGCGCTTTCATCCGGGATGTGCAAAAGGAAACGATCCACGAGGCTCGTGACCGAATCACCCTTCAGAATAAAATCGGAGGCTCCCTTATGCGTGGCCTCCACAGCCAGAGGCACACTGCCATAGGCTGTCATGATTACGACCTTGGTGAAGGCGGCTTCACGGGCAAGATAGGGAAGCACTTCCAGGGCATTGTCCGGGCCGATGACCAGATCAAGCAGTATGGCGTCGTAGCTATGCTGCCTTACCAGAGTTTTCATGGTGGTGAGACTGTTGGTTTTATCGACGAGATAGGAGCGGCTTTCCAGTTCTGCCGTTAAAAGATCAAGCATATCGGCGTCATCATCCACGACCAGGACGCGTCCCTGAATCTTTCCTGCAGCCATTTTCATGCTATTTTATCCTGATGTCCGAATTTTTATGCAATTCACCCGGCCAGCAACACTGGGTCGATGGGGGCTTTTCTATCATAATGTGAGGAAGATGAGAGATTCCAGAGGGAAAGGGTCTTTGCAAAGACCGGAGCCCTTGCAAAGTCGAGGGGGCTTATTTTTTGGGCTTGGGACTGTTGGCAGCCTGAGCTGCGCGATCCGCCTGAGCTTTTTGCTCGGCTTTGTCTTTCACGTCACTTTTTTGTTTTTGATCTTTGGCTTTTGATTTGGGACTTTTGTCGCCCATAAGATCTCCTTGCGAGGAGTTAAATGAATACCAATTTTGATCGTACGCTCGAAAGCGGCCAATTGCAAAGGTTCTCAGTGATGATGGATGAGGAAGATGAATGATGAGGCCGATTGTGAAGGGAAGGGCAGGGAGAAGAATAGCGCGTGACGCTCGCTTCACCCTTTCCAGAGGGTCGGATCCAGCTGGATATTACCAGCGGGTTCTCGCGCGTGGCTCACGGGCACGGGCTTCGTTCACAGTGATCGTGCGACCATCCAGTTCCGTTCCGTTGAACTTGCTGGTTGCATCGATGGCGTCCTGGGATGAATTCATCTCGACGAAACCAAAGCCTTTGCTGCGGCCGGTATCACGATCCATGATCACCTGTGCGCTGAGGACTTCGCCAGCACGCTCAAAGAGAGCTTCCAGGGTTTCATTGGTCGTAGAATACGCAAGACCACCGACGTACAGTTTGTTAGACATGCAAATACCTTTCGAAAAATTATTGAGTAGGAATATAAAATTGCACACTCAAATGGGGGAGATGACTTAGGATTGGCACAAAAATGATGAGTTAATGGCGGGTCCTAAACCGATGAGCAGGATGCTCATATAAGCAACGCTTCGGCATTGATTGAATAAACCTTAACACTTATTTCGATGGAACACCAGGATTAGTTTTCATAATGACGAGCCTCGATTCATGTATTTGAGTAAGGCGCTGCTTTAATGGACTATTATTTTTTTACAAGTGAAGTCTCTGTGAATTATAAGTGATCCGTTTGAACAGGTGAGAAGACGGCTTTTCCACACACGGAGGCTTCATGCTTAAGAACCACCATAAGACACGAGCAACACAGGACGACATTCGTTGGAAAAAATTTGGACAGGAGATCGAGGCGATCCAGCGTCGCGTGGAGGCGGACCTGGGCGAGAAGGATCGCGAGCATATTCTCCGTATCAAAAAGCGTTCGAAAACTCTGGAACGGGTGGGACGGGCGTTGATTCATTTCAGTCCAGAACCGATGAGCTTCAGCTTGGGTGTGACAGCGCTTTGGGCTCATAAGCAGCTCGAAACATCGGAGATCGGGCACATGGCCCTGCATGGCGTCTATGATCGCTTCGTGGATGATCCGAGTCTTCATTCGCGATCCTTTCAATGGAAGTTCCCGGTGGATGAAGAGGCCTGGCGTTATGCACACAATATTCGGCATCATTCCTTCACCAATGTTGCGGGGAAAGATCCGGATATTCACTTTGGTATCATCCGCCTGACAGCGGAAACACCGCATCAGTGGTTTCATTACCTTCAGCTGCCGGTCGCGCTTTTTTATGTGATGCCCAACTTTGGTTCGGCTATCAACACGCATGTCACAGGCCTTTTGGATGTCTATCTGGGCAATGGTCGGAATGATGATTCGGATTTCCTGAAGGATCGTTCCTTTGCATCCATTCGGGCGGCTCATCGCAAGGCCTTCCGCAAGTGGGTGCCCTATTATGCGGAAAACTATGTTGTCTATCCGGCCCTGGCCGGGCCCTTCTTTTGGAAGGTCATGGCGGGCAACTGGATGGCGGATAAGATGCGGGATATCTATACGGGGCTGACAGTATTCTGTGGGCATGTGGGGCCGGATCTGAAAAGTTACGAAACAGAGGTCATTCCGAAAAGTCGCGGCGAGTGGTATCGCATGCAGATCGAATCCTCCCAGAATTTCACGGTCAGCCGCCCGCTGTCGATACTCTGTGGAGCCCTCGACTGCCAGATCGAACATCATCTTTTTCCCAAGCTGCCGCCGAATCGTCTGCGCGAGATCCGTGACGACGTCAAGGCCTGCTGCGAACGCCACGGCGTGACCTATCGCAGCGACAGCTGGCCGCGGACTTTAAAGCGGGTTTTTCAGCAGATCGCGGTCCTCAGCCGACCGGGTTAATGGCCCATGGGCTCTATTAGCTAGACCGACATAATGTTTGCACTATAAGCTTCGAAGTTTTTTTTCGTTCCTTCGGTCACTGCTGAAAACCTAAGATCAGCAGCAACCAAGGGAGAAATCATTATGCGTTTCAAGCCTTTCGTCCAGACCGTGTTGACCTTGTCCTTCATGATCGCTGGGGTGGCTCAGGCCAAGTCCCTTCTCAATGTATCCTATGATCCCACCCGCGAACTTTACCGCGACCTGAACAAGGAATTTGCTGCGGACTGGAAGGCCAAAACAGGCGAATCCCTGGAGATCAACCAATCCCATGGAGGTTCGGGAAAACAGGCCCGGGCCATCATCGATGGGTTGGAAGGGGACGTCGCGACCCTGGCACTGGCTTATGATATCGACGAGATCGCGGCCCGCGGCCTGATTGCCAAGGACTGGCAGGCCAGGCTCCCGCATAAGTCTGCACCTTATACCTCGACCATTGTTTTTCTGGTGCGGAAGGGGAATCCCAAAGGCATCAAGGATTGGAAGGATACGATCAAACCTGGGATCGGCGTCATCACACCCAACCCCAAAACGAGTGGCGGCGCGCGCTGGAATTACCTGGCGGCCTGGGGTTATGCTCTGAAGCAGCCGGGAGGTGATGAAGCCAAAGCCAAGGACTTTGTGCGGGCGCTTTATAAAAATGTGAAGGTTCTCGATTCAGGGGCGCGAGGCGCGACCACAACTTTTGTGGAGCGCGGAATCGGTGATGTGCTCTTGACCTGGGAAAATTAAGCGTTTTTGGCCATCAAAGAACTCGGCCCGGACAAGGTTGAGATCGTGGTTCCAAGCAAGTCGGGCGGAAAGCTGGATCAGATTCTGAATGCTGTCGGCTTGCAATGACCTTTGTTTAGATTGTTAATCTGTGGGAGCCCCGTCTGCCGTTAGGCAGGCGGGGTAGTTAGGTGGACAGCCCCACGTGAGGCTTCAGTCCCTGCCGTCTTGTCACTCACGCTGATGAGGTGGAGAAGCTTGGGGATGCTGCCCTCTTGAATTCCGTCTATATTGGATAGGTTTCCCGTGCCGTATTGAACGAGGCCCGTTTGAAGCCCATCCGCAGTGCACTCATCATTTTCTTCTGCTGGCTTGCCACCATTCTCCCAGCCCGTGCCCTTGCTTTATCTGTTTCCCCGAACAGCATCGTTCTCAGCGACCAACTTCAACTCGTAAAACTTCATCCGTACGCCTACTTCGTCGACACCAGCCGGCAGTTGACTGCGGCCGACATTGCGCAGCGATTTATTCGGGGGGAGTTCAAAGGGCCGAACCATAAGGCTATGACTTTTGGTTACACCGACTCTCACTACTGGGTGGCATTTAGTATTCGGAATGACAGCAGCGAAGAGGCTTGGTATTTACTGCCGGGTCACCCACTGCTTGAGACGCAGGTCTATCGTATCCAGGCTGATCGCACACCTGTACGGCAAGCGTCTCTTGAGGAGCGTTATGCTGTGACTGAAATGAAAGTCCCTCCTCAAACAGAAGCCCAGTTTCTGGCGCTTGTCACTTCGCGGGTTGCACTCAGCCTCCAATTCGAGCTGATGACGCGTACAGAACTGAGCCGTCGTCTGCAGCAGGAAGCCATGTTCCTCTCGGCCGTCCTCGGCTGCTTTCTCGCTATGCTTTTCTATAATCTTTTTCTCTACCTTACGCTGCGCGACAAAAATTATCTCTTTTACCTACTTTTTGCCCTCGTCAACGTCCACTTCGACCTCTTGACCGTTAATTTCCCCAGCGGAATTTGGAACTGGATGGGCTATTCCTGGTGGGACATCATAGGGTACTATCGTCCTTTGGCCCCGCTCACGGCCTTCATCTTCGCGCGATCTTTTCTGCGGATCCAAGATCATTCCCCTCGTCTGGATCGCTGGATTTTCGCGTATATTATAGGCCTTTTCCTCCTTATACTCGTGCACAGGATGGTTCCGCACGCCCAGCTTATGAGTGCAACAGACCTCTATTTCCTCGTTGGTGTGTTCTTCCTTCTCTATCTGGGCGTCCATAGCCTTATCCAAGGATTCACACCCGCACGTTATTATCTTGCAGGCATCGGCACATTCCTTGTCGGAGTCGCCATCTGCCTCATGCAGATGATGGGTTGGCTTCCTGCTCATCCTTTGACGATCAACGCGATCGTTGCCGCCCAGGCTATCGAAATGATTCTCATGTCTCTCGCCCTGGGCGGT
Organism: Oligoflexus sp.; assembly: GCF_035712445.1. Classification (NCBI taxonomy): domain Bacteria; kingdom Pseudomonadati; phylum Bdellovibrionota; class Oligoflexia; order Oligoflexales; family Oligoflexaceae; genus Oligoflexus; species Oligoflexus sp. The sequence continues at coordinate 11,297 of NZ_DASTAT010000036.1, forward strand.
CGATACAAACTCATTCAGGAGGAAAGACTGAAGGCTGAGTTTAGCTCGGGTGTGAAAAGCCACCTCCTGCGAACCATCTCTCATGACATCGCCAATCCCCTGGCCATAGTCAAAGGATACTCTTTCAAGCTGCAGAAAGAGAATCCAGACAGCAAAGCCGTGACGGGTATTGTGCGCGCTGTGGGAATGATCGAGGACATCATGCGCTTTGTCCAAAAGACGGAATATATGAAACAGGGCATGCACATCGACCTGACAGTCGTGTCCCTCCAGGAGGTCTTTGCGTCCTTGGCCTTTCTCTTCGAAGGCAAAGCCCAGGAAAAAAAGCTTAACCTGGAGTTTCACCTGGAACACCCGGGTTTGACTGTAAAGGCCGAAAAGACCAGCCTCACGACCGAGATTCTGGGAAATTTTCTCTCCAATGCCATCAAGTTTTCACCTCCCGGGAAGACCGTGAGGATGGAAGCGCGCGTTCATAGCAAAGAGTACATCATGATTTCCATAGAAGACCAGGGCGCTGGTATCAGCCCCGAGCAGCTCGAAACACTTTTCGACCCCAGGCATAACCTGAGCAGACCCGGCACAGATGGTGAACAGGGCGTCGGCTACGGCATGCCCTTGGCCAAAGCGTTCCTCGACGCCTTTGGAGCCACGGTTGAGGTTACCAGCAAAACGGTCCAGGCGGATTCCGTAGCGAGTGGAACCGTCTTTCGCATCCTTATCCATGCGGCCCCTCCGCTGCAATCCATGTGAACCCAAAGAAGGAGGCATCTCATGGGTCAGGCCAGTCATTTGAAAAGCCTTCTGCGAGTTTGCAGGATTCTCAGCGTGATGCTTTTTTCCATGGGCGCATGCGCAAGGATTTCCTTTGCTCAGATGGCTCCGCTTGTGCTCCAGAATCAATCCCAGGATGTCAGTGACGCGCTTGTCGTTCTCAGGTCATCGGATCAAAATCCGGAGTGGGCGATCCAGTCACCGGAGACTCTGCTCAAGACTGTCCAAACAAGAGGGACGCCCAATCGCAAGTCCTGGGGTTATAGCTCGGACACGCTTTGGCTCGCAGGAAGCTTTCAGAATACCAGCGACCACGCGCAGGAACGTGTGCTGGCTCTGCCTTTCTCATCGCCGACCGTCGCCGATTTTTATGTCTTCAGCGGGCAAGATGAGCTTCTCAAAACAGTGAGAACCGGAACATTATCTCCGCTCGAAACGCGGGAGCTCAAACTGAACCTGACGGGAATTCTTCTTGAAATCCCTGCGCATGACACCGTGCACGTTCTCATTCGCCAGCAGTCGCACAGCCTGCTTGATACGCACTATACCTTAAGGTTGACCCGTGATCATCAGAAGCTCGAATGGATATACCTCGCGGCCTACGGCCTTTATTTCGGGCTGGCCCTGGCTCTTTTCTTTCATAATCTGAGCCTTTATTTTGCGGTACGGGATAGAGTTTACCTGACCTACCTCGCCTATGTCCTCTGCATCTCGGCAGCCATGCTGTTTTCATCCGCATACTATTCGCTCTTTTGGTATCGAACACCTGCCTGGCTGCACTTTGCTCCCTATGCAACACCTGCTCTGGCGTGTGTAGGGGCCGCTTTCTTCTTCTGCGAATTTCTGCATCTCCATCCGAAAACATCCTGGCTTGCGCGTTTCATGATGCTCATCGCCGGCCTGTCCATCCTGAGTGCTGGCGGCTCGATGGTATGGCCTCAGATTTTTATGCCCTGGAACCCTTTTTTGAATACGGGCGTGCTTGTGGTGGGACTCTGCGGGTGTATCCTGAAGGTAGTGGAGAAGGAGCGTTATGCCTGGTTCCTGCTGATTGCCATCCTATCGCCGATCCTCACAGTGGGCGCGTATTATATTGGAAACTTCGCCTTTAAAGCCTCTGTGCCTTCCGACATCATGTCAGCAGCGTTCGGTTTGGAAATGATCCTGATGTCGGCGGGCTTGTCACAACGCATCCATGAGATTCGTCAGAGGCAGTATCTTTGGGAGTCTCAGCAGGAGGCGATCATCTATCAGTCGAAGATGAAAGCCCTGAGCGAAATGGCCTCGGGGATGGCTCATGAGATCAATAATCCACTTATGATCATTAGCGGATACGCGGACGTGATCGACCGCCTCCTGAAGCGCCATCCGCTCGATATCCAGCACATCAGGAATCTCACGGGAAAAATCACAGCGACGGTAGAGCGCATCGCCTACATCGTGCAGTCGCTGCGTTCCTTTGCGCGGATGGATGCGGATCTTGCTTTCGAGAAGGTCTCTCTTCAGGAGATCCTGCAGCAGGCGCTCGCCCTTTTCGAGTCGCGCATTCAGGATGCCGATATCAAGCTTACGATCGAGGTGCCTGAAGAGCCCTGCATGGTCTACGGCCTCAGCAGTCAGCTCATCCAGGTAGTCTCGACGCTCCTCGATAATGCGATCAGCGCGCTGCGTGGTGCTTCGCATAAGAGCCTGGACGTCCGTCTCGTTTTCAAAAAGGTTGACTCTCATCTTCGCGCGGTCCTGACCATCCAGGATAGCGGGCACGGCATTCCCCGGGATCTGCAGACTAAAATCTTCCAGCCCTTCTTCACGACCCGGCCCATGGGGGAAGGCGTTGGTCTGAGTTTAAGCCGGGCGCAAGGGATTGTGAAGTCGTTCAATGGTCAGCTTTACCTCGATTCGGAGGCCCCGGCTACGAGCTTTGTCATGGAATTGCCTTTGATTGATGTGGCGTGAGGATTCGCTGGCGCGATGAGGCCCAGCATGCAGTGGCATCAGAGCCATGTAAACCGAGAGTATGTGGTTGCGGGGACCTCTGTCTTCACTCAGGACTCGACGAAATGGATCGATATGAATGGGGACGGACTCGCTGATGTCGTCACCAGGGATGACGAGCTGAACTGGTCGGTACTGATCAATAAGTCATTTGATGCACTGATAATTCCATCACCTTTGCTGAGCCGATCAAAACGCGATTTCCTTTCCGTGACCTTGACTCGCCCCAAAACGCTGTGATCGATGTGAATGGGGATCGGAGAGCTGATCTTCTGGTGCAGGATGCACTTGAGGGCAAAGTTTTTGCCTTTGTCAATGAGCTATCGCCTGACGGATTTTGGTCGAAGCAGGGAATCCCTGTATTGGGTTTGCCGCCGCAAGCTTCCATCGGCAATCGGATGCAGGGCACCTGGATTGAACGCGGATGGTAAAACGGATTTTGTTAACTATCACGATGGCGACGAAGTTCAGCTTCATGTGTTCTTCAATAAGAGTAGTGGCAAAGAGCTCCGATTCGAATACATGGGCGAGGTGAAGATGGCCAATAGGATTCGGGCGACGCCGAGTCTTATCACCTGGGCCGATATCAACGCTGATGGACTTCCCGATCTTCTGCGATTTTACAGCTCCGATGAGGGGACGGAGCAGCTAGTCGTCTATTTGAATAATGGACGCCTTGGTGTTGAGGCGCCTTACCTTCTGTCCTTGAATGGGTATAGGGGACTGGCGATTCCTCGATTTGTGGATGTTAATGGAGACGGGCTGCCGGATGCCGTTACGGGTTCGGAGAGCAGTCTCTTGAGCGTTTATCTCAACAATGGTTCGGCTGCCTGGGCGCGTTATCCTGGTGGGATTGATGCTTCAGTTATGGGGCTGGTGATCGGATTTGATATCGGGGATATCAATGGGAATGGGTCCGCTGACCTTTTGATCTCGACGGTCGGAAGGAAGGTTTTCGTTTATGACCCCTATTTTGGTCAGGCCACAAAGGCCCCCCATCTCTTGGAGCGGGTTTCTGTTGATACTGGTTTGGAAGAGCGTTTCAGCTACCAGTCGTCGGCAAAGGGTGATCAGCCAAGGACTGACAGTATGCCGGTAACCATGCAAGTGGTCAGGCGATATGAGGTCTCGGCCGCGACATTCGGTATTGATGGGCAATATAGGGTGCAACTCACCAAGGCGAGGGATATTGAGGCAAAGCTGCCGAGCTATAACTTCGAGGACAACGAGTTCTCAGGGTTCAAGCCGGTGACAACGATAGATTATCAGGACCTACCGGTGCCTGCGGTACCGCGGGGGCAGAAGATCGTCTCGACCTACTATACGTCCGAAGAGGGTTTTACCTGAAAGGCCAGTTGAAGCTGCGGGAAAAGTACATGCTGAGCAAAGGGTCCCTCTTTGCCAAAGAAGTGAATGAATTTGGGACTCGCTCCCTATTTAAAGATTCTGATGTTCGTGCTGTCTTTCCGAAGACGCAGGAAACCTGGATGTATGAGGGGGACAAGTTTCAGAAAGTGAGCACGAGCTACTGTACGGAAATGAAGTTTCCTGAGATGGTGCCTGCGAAGAGAACCATGACAAAGTTTATGAATGATGTTCCTGTGCAGACCACGCTGAGCTTCATGCATGTTGATGCCAGTAAAGTCGCCACGAAAGGTCTCGCTGACTGGACAATTATCGTGGCGTTTGCTGTGAAGTACGGAAAGTCCTATCGGCGCTATCATGGTCCGAAAGCGCTCAGGACGGTGATCTAAATATTTCACTTCACAAGAGCAGCAAACTCAGGCTGCGTCACCGCCTTCTTAATCAGATCCTGAACCGCAGGTCCCAGGGCCTGCGCAGTCTGATTGCAGGCGGTGATCGCATCGAAGCCGCTTTTGAAGTCGTAGTGCGTCTCGACCGTCATACTCTTCCCATTGCTGGATTCCAGTTCCAGCGCAAACTCCCACCAGCCGTTAGTTAGAGCAGCGGACGAAGAAAACGCGACCTTGGTCAGATTCCCGCTCAATTTCACGCCTGAGTCGCCGTAGACTTCGGCGAACTTAAATTCATCATTGAAAGCTTTCCGTACAAACTCGGGGATGGTCATCCCATCCGAAGCCTGAATTGGCCCCATCAGGCGACAGTTGGCATCGAAAGATCCCGTGGCGTTCAATGCTGAAAGCTGAATCTTGCTGCCGCCATACTTTTTCAACTCCAGATTATTATCAACGGAGATCGAATAACGCGCCGGCGTCATCGTCGAGCAGGCGCTGGAGAGCAGGACAGTCATGAAGGACAGGGTAAAGATCTTTTTATTCACGGCTTACACCTTTAACGGAGGGTTACCGCCTCATGACGATGAAGGCTCGTCCTTTATTGCGCGCGAATTCTGTGTAAAGCCAAAGCAGCGCTTCACCATGGTTTATAAGAACGTTCTGTGTGAACAAAGTTCCCCGTTGCGTGAACCTTTTCGTTTGTAATTCAGAACGAATCATGTGAAAAACCTTGGCCGGCTGGCTAACCAAAGGGTTGAGCCGCAGAGGGGCTGGCATAACTGCAACGAAGGACGCCACATGACAATGACTCGAATTGGACTTACCGCCCTGACTCTGACTTTTCTGACCGCTTGCGGTCAGCAGGCTCACAACAGTTCCGTCAAGGGACACCCGGAATATATCTCGGATAAATACACGGCCCAGACCGACAAAGACGGCATCCTTGTGACGCCGACCGCCGTCCCGGAATATCGTGATTCCAAGGCTGTGGTGATTTCGCTGACGGTTCTTACATCATCGGCACAGCACGCGATGGCCAAGGCACTGCTGGATAGCGGTATCGAAACACTCTACGTCATGGTTCCCCGTGTCTATGCCTATAAAACTGCGGCAGCGAGCCCGGATTTTCTTCCACTGAAACGCCTGGGTGGCGACTTGAGCCGCGTGGTTCTGGTTCCAGCGAAAGACTCAGCTGCGACGTCCGCGGAACTCTCGAAGGGCGAGAAATATCTGACAGTCTGGGCCCGCGACTGGTCGCCACAACCCGCTTACACCGCTGACGGACAGTTGGTTCTTTTGGATTTTAACTACTACTCGAACCGTGATGCCGATGACTCGGCGGCTCGCTCGCTCATCGAACTTTTCAACCAGAGTCTGCCCACTGACGCCATCCTGACAAGCCCAGACGTCGTGGCCCGCGTCAGCGTTCCCGTCTATAACGAAGGCGGGAACTTCATGAATAACGACGACGGCGCCTGCCTCATGACCACCCGCGTGACGGACGCGAACAGCGCCGACGCGATCATGGAAGCTGCTGCCGACAATCGCCGGAAGAATATCAAAAACGACGAAGTCATGGACAAGTCGGAAATTATCCGCCAGTACAAGGAAAAAGCCGGCTGTAAATCCGTGTCGATCTTCCCGCGGATTCCCTATGAAGGCACAGGCCACATCGATATGTGGGCCAAGTTCCTGGATAATAAAACTGTGATCGTGAATGAACTGCGTGATGAAATCGTGAACCTCTCGTGGTACACCGAAGAGGAAAAAGCCAAGGCCATTGAAATCCAAAACTATCTGGAAGCCCGCGCCCAGGACATCAAAAATCTCGGCTTCGATGTGATTCGCATTCCGATGCCGGCTCCCGTATTCGGCTATGCGGCTTATGCCGATGATAAGAAGACCCAGATCATCCAGGTGCCTGACATCTTCCGTTCGTACACCAACTCAATCACAGTCAATGGCTATGCGGTGACCCCACGCTATGTGGCGATGGACGCGGAAGCGGATCTCTATGATGCGAAGACCGAAAGGTATTTGGGCAGCCAGCCTCTGAAGAACGCTTACCCTGACGAGGCCTTTGTCCAGGCTTATGAGAACGAAGCCCGTGCTGCCTATGAAAAACTGAATTATAAGATGAATTTTGTAACGGTCGATAACCTGATCTCGATCGGTGGTGCGATCCATTGCACGACCATGCAGATCGCCAAGGCTCCGACCATCCTTTAAGTTCCAACACCCTATGGAGCACCGGGCCTTTGGGCCTGGTGCATTCCCTGCTAGCCGTCCATCAATTCTTGATCTGACAGCGGGCCCTTTGTCCCGAAGACGCTGGAGTGATCACAAGAGTCGAAGGCACACCCGCCTGTGGCGCCCGGTCGACCCGGAATTCGCACTTATACTGCGCGCTTTCATCCACGGCGCGGAAGGTCACGAAATGCGTGGTTCCAGGTGTGAGTTCAACGAGCAGCGGTGTTTCCCCTTCGAAAAGGCCGTTGTCGATATCCACGAAGACCTTGCTGCCCGACGACAAAAGACGTACGGGATAAAGCATGGCATGAGGCAGTTTTTTCAGGAATATCTTTTCCGGTTTCAAGACCTCGCCCGCATCACCCTGGAAGCGGATCGCTTCCTTCTGATAACCGGGGCGGCTGATTTCCATTTCATAGGCACCCGGCGCCAAACGAAGTTTCACAGGTGACTTCACATAAGCGCCATCATAGATCTTCACGCCATTGACCTTAAGGGTGATAACCTCGGGTGAGGTGCGCAGATCGATCTGAAGTTTCTTGTCAATCACCAGCTCATCGCGATTGAAATAGAGCACGCCGACCAGCATTCCAACCAGAAGCAGAATCATGGGAATTTTACTGCGAGTCGCCCGACGCGGCGGCGGCGAAATATTGTTATTCCGGGGCCTCTGCCGTGTGGCTGTATTTTCACCCTGCTGATAGGCCTGATCCACCACCATGATGCGCGACGGATGGTTCTTCTTGAAACCACCTGATAGCGTAATGGTGCGATCATCCATCAAAGGCGTCGGAGCATGATTGCTGCCCAATCGCGAGGCATCCGTGGTGGGCATTTCGCGCGCGGCTTCCGCCATCGCCGGAGGCATCGCACCTGCGGTCTGACCCACAACCATATTCGCGGCTGGAGCCACGACAGCAGGCTTCGAGGCCTGGGCCAGGGTTTCCCGAATATCTTCCTGAGTCTTATCCCGACGTTTGGCCAGGATGCGCTTCAGGAAGTTGCCGAGTTCACGCGAGGTGAATTCGGAGTAACGCGAATGGAGATAACGCGAAAGATCCTTCTCAAAGGCCGCCGCCGTCTGGTAGCGTTCCTTTCTGTCCTTCGCAAGGCCCTTCATCACGATGGCCCGAAGGTCCTTATCCACTTCCGGATTCAATTCACAGAGGTCATAGGGAATTTCGCAGTTCTGAACCTTGCGAATGCTTTCCACCTCGGACATGCCGGCGAAGAGCCGCTTCATGGCCAGGGTTTCCCACAGCACAACGGCCAAGCTGAAGACATCCGAGCGGCCATCCAAAGGTTTGGCCAGCACCTGCTCGGGGCTCATGTAGGAATATTTGCCTTTGACAACCCCAGGCTTGGTCTCGGTGAGTTTATTCTCGGCCGAGGCAATCCCGAAGTCGGTGATCTTCACATCACCTTCGTAACTGATCAGAATGTTTTGCGGGGAAATATCGCGATGCACAATCCCAAGGGGTTCGCTCGTGATTTCATCCGCTTTGGTGTGCGCATAGTGGAGCGCACGGGCCGAGCAGGCCGCGATATGCAGAGCCATGGGCAGGGACAGACGGGTCTTCGCCGTCTCGCAAGCCGACAGAAGCGAACGAAGGTCGGCGCCATCCACATGCTCCATGATCAGAGCATAGGAGCCATCGACTTCGGTAAAGTCATAAACCTGGACGATATTGTTGTGCTGAAGGCGCTTACAGATATGCGCTTCATCGCGAAACATCTCGATGAATTCCCGATCCTGCGCGTAATGCGGCAGGATGCGTTTCACGGCGACGATTTTTTGAAAGGCAGCCTCACCCACGGCTATGCCAAGATAAATCTCGGCCATCCCGCCTCGGGCAATTCTTCTGCCTAACACATAAGTGTTCTTCGCCATCGAACCTTCCTGCATTCACTATAACAGGGCTATCCCATGGGCGTTTCGGCGGTCTGTGAAAAAAATGTAGTCAGAATCGTCCATCGACCGATTTGGCAGTTTCTCAAGCCATGAATCTTGCAGCTCAAAGATCGACTTTCTGGTAATAATGAAAGTTTAAGTCCCGGCCTTAACAAGGGGTCCCAGCATTGCAATCGCGATTTATTACAGTGGAAGGCGGCGAAGGAGCCGGTAAATCAGTTTTCACTCAGGGTCTCAATCGAGCTTTGACGGCTGCCGGAATTCCGGTCGCTCTGAGCCGTGAGCCCGGCGGAACTCCGCTGGCCGATGGTCTGCGCGAACTCTTTCTGCATCCGCCCCAGGATGACAAACCCACGGCGATCACGGAACTTTTTATCGTCTCGGCCGCCCGTGCCCAGCATGTGGCGACCCGAATCGTGCCGCTTTTGGAAGGGGGGACCTGGGTCCTCTGCGATCGCTTTTACGATTCCACGCGGGCCTATCAGGGGGCCTTGGGTGGCCTGGATGAGGCTATTTTGGAGCCGATTATCGCGACCTCGGTCGGGGGCTGTCATCCGCATCTCTCTTTTGTGCTCGATTGTCCCGCTGAGCTGGCCATGGAACGGATCATGACCCGTGAAAAAGCGAAAGGTCGTGACCAGGCGGACCTCAATCGCTATGATGGTGGTTCGCAGGCCCTGCATCAGGTGCTCAGGAGCGCATACCAGGCTCTGGCCAAAAAATTTCCGGAACGTATTGTTCTGATCAATGCTGCGGAAAAGCCGGAAGCGATGGTTGAAGCGGCCATGCGTGTGATTCGCGAACGTTGGACGATATGAGCAAAGCCCCGCGTAAAACATCTTCAGAAGACATTCCCCGTGGCCCGGTCCGTTGCTTTGCGGACCTCATCGGTTTTCAGGATATCATCACAGCCTTCAATGAACTCGCGACGCGTGATCGCGTGCCGCAGGTTTTACTGTTCGAAGGCCGCCCTGCGATCGGAAAGCGCAAACTCCTGGCGCGAGTCGCCGCCACGATTTACTGCGAAACCCGGGATGGCTGCGGTCATTGTCAGGGTTGTCACTCGGTGATTCATGGATATCAGCCTGATCTTCTGTGGATCGAAAACGATGGACCGATCAAGGTCGCCGAAGCGGAAGCGATTCAGGAGCATTTGAGTTATCAGTCCTCGGGTGCGCAGCGCGTCGTTGTCATCGCGGATATTGAAGACATGAACGATCAGGCGGCCAATCGTCTTTTGAAAACGCTGGAAGAACCGCCGCCTCGCACGCAGTTTTTGATTTCCACGAGTCGTGCCCGTCAGCTGCTCGCCACCATCACCTCACGTCTTGTCCGCTGGCATGTGCAGCCGCCTCCGATCGAGTCGAGCCTGCGTTGGCTTATGGGTGCTCTGAAGGAAGCCGAACTTGCGGTCAGCGAACATGATGCCCGCGAAGCTTTGGAACGCTACAGCCTCGCTCCAGGTCGGACCCTTTTGGCCCTGAAAATGGCCAATTCCGTGGAGCAGGAGGCCCAGCATCGGCTGGCATCCTTGCTCCTCAAGCCTTTGGAAGGTAAGGACCTCCACGAACTCCAGGACCTACTGAAACAGCAGGGCTGGAAGGCAAATGAGCTTGCTCAGCACTTCGAGCTGCTATTAAATCGTTACTATAAATGGAGCCTGGGCCTGATCGCAGAACGCCCTTCGCATTGGCCTGCCTCAATTGGCGCGCCAGACCCTCGTCTATTAAGGCAGAGGCGAAGGATCCTGCAGCAGATCTATCGTGGTGGCGGACAGGGGCATAACTTTTTGAATGCCCAGCTGGCTGCCGAGGCTTTGGGTTCTGACACTGCTTTTTAAATCGCAACAAGGAATCGATCGATGAATGGAATAAATATTGTCGGTGTCCAGTTTCGACGAGCCGGCAAAATATATGATTTCGATGCCAAGGACTTCCGCCTGAGCATCGGCGATCGGGTTGTGGTGGAGACCGAGCGCGGACCCAGCCTGGCGGAAGTCAAGCGAGTGGCCTATATGGAGGCCGAACTCAATAATGAAAGCCTCAAGCCCATCGTTCGCATTGCCTCACGCAAGGACCGGGATTCCTCGGGTCGCCTCACTCCTGAATTCGCAGAGACATTCACCAAGCAAAAAATCAAGGATCTGAATCTTGAGATGCGGGTCATCAGCGTCGAGATTCAATTTGGTGGCAACAAGGTCATCGTTTATTTCTCGGCACCGGGACGCGTGGATTTCCGTGAGCTGGTCAAGGAACTTGCCGGTGGTTTGAAAACACGGGTCGAACTGAAACAGGTCGGTGCGCGGGACGAAGCGAAGCTGTCGGGTGGCATCGGGATCTGCGGCCGGGAATTCTGCTGCTCCAGTTTTCTGCGGGAGTTTGTGCCTGTTTCCATCAAGATGGCGAAGAATCAGAACCTGGCGCTGAACCCGAGCAAGGTTTCGGGTGGCTGCGGACGGCTGCTTTGCTGTTTGACTTATGAAGATGAAACCTACTCCGACCTTAGGCAGAAACTTTTGCCGAAAGGGGCTCGGGTCAAGCTTGTTGATGATAGCTACGGTGATGTCATCAAAGGCGATATTTTGAATCAGACCATGCTGGTCGAGCTGGATAGCGGTGAGCAGCGCTCGGTTCCCATTCGGGATCTGGAAGTCGTTGATGCTCGCCAGGGTGTGGTGGATGATGATTGGGGCAGCGACCTCGACTTTGGTTCACTGATGGGCGATGGTGATATCACGGCGCTGGATGACAGTGAAGAAGTCGCTCAGCAGCGCGAATCCGCAGCCGAGCCTATTCATGGGCGCGAGGCACCGCGCAGGCCTTTGCAGCCTCGTCGTGATGGGCCGCGGGAAAACCGGGATAACCGGCCGAATAAAGGTCCCCGTCCTGAAGGTGAAGCCAAAGGCAAGGGCCGCGATCAGGGTCCGCGTCCGCAAAACAATCAGGGACCGAATCCCAATAAGAAACCGCGTCCTCCCCGTGATGGACAGCCGCAGCAGAACCAGGCGCCCAAGCCCAACGGCCAAGCGAACGGTGATCGTCCCAAGATCGCGCCGAAGATTATTCCGCGCGGTCAGGCTGAAAACAAGGGTGGAAATGGTGGAGGCGAGCCTTCGGGTGGTGAAGGTGATGGCGGCGCAAGTTAACGGTCAGAAAGCAGAAAGACAGAAGAAACCATGGCCAAACTTTATTTTCGATACGGCACGGTCGGCAGCGCGAAGACTCTGAATCTTCTCGCGGTCGCCCATGCTTATCAGCAGCAGGATAAACGCGTTTATCTCATCAAACCACGAATCGACACCCGCTTCGGTGCCGAGGTCATCCGCTCTCGGGCGGGACTGACGCGGGATGCGGATCTTCTGGTGGATGAGACGAGTCGGCTTGAATTGAGCCAGCTGCACGGATATCACTGCATACTGGTCGATGAGGCCCAGTTTCTAACTCCACGCGTGATCGAGGAACTGCGGCAGGTCACAAGGCTGCTCGATATCCCTGTGATCTGTTACGGCCTGCGCACTGATTTTCGCACCCAGCTTTTCCCTGGAGCGCAGCGTCTCATGGAATTGGCCGACGCGCTGGAGGAGATCAAAACCACCTGCGCGTTCTGCAATAAAAAGGCTGTTTTTAACATGAAGCTTCTGGATGGACGCCCGACCCAGGCGGGTCCGACGGTGGAGCTTGGGACCGAGGAAAAATATCTGCCGACCTGCTGCGACTGTTACTTTAAGGCTTTTCAAACAGTTCTCCCAGAGTCCGCTTCGCCATCTCCTTAATGCTCAGCTTTCCGATGAAAATTTCCCTGCGCGGGCGTTACGTACAGTAACCCCGCCAGACGTACCTTCCTTCACCAGTTGGAGGGCTATCCGCCTCCGTCCATAAGTGCCGCGTGGGGCTTCATGAGCCGTGTAGACCGCTTTACGGAGCGCCTCGTTGGCAACTGCGCGAGGGGATGTTGTTCCTTCAAGCCATTCGTAATAGGCACTTCGGATACATAGAGTATTCAGCAAAAGACCTGGATCGGATAGACCGCGGATTGAACCTTGATGAACGAATACTACTCTACTTTTGGCCGTAAAGCAGATGGCCGCTTTTTTTATTATTTCAAGCTCCATCTTGGGGCGCTCGTTTTCATCTTTGAGCCGCGCATTCTCGCTAATGGCGTCTACTTCCGCGGAGGCTTGGTCTTGGCTATCGCGGGCTTGGCTTCGCCACCTGGAAAGGTAGCCGACTCAAGCTCTTCAACAACCTGGCTCACACTCACTCCGGGTTTTAGTGACATTTTCACGGCATTAGCTTTAAACTCTTCGCTGTATGACCTGCGATCCTTCTGCTTGCCCATACTGTCCTCCCTGATACTTGGTTGGGTCATCAGAGTGTCCGGTAAGATGGGACCACTTCAGACGACGCTTTGGGAAACTGAGGTCCCGCCCGCAAAGGACCGTATGCATCCTTACTCAAAAGCCGATCGAAATTTGTACCAGTCCGATCCTGAATCACACTGACGAAGGTGATGTCATTTACGATCCTTTTGCCGATTCGGGAGTGATCTTTGCGGCCTTGCAGGAGACGGGCTGCGTGGCACTCGGGGTCGAGATCGAACCGCTCTTCTGTGAAAAGTTCATCGCGCGCCTGGAGAATCATTACCGTCTCAAGGCGAAGGTTGTCGGCAAGGTATTTGCGATCGGGGGGAATGTCCTTAAACCATCCGGGGCAGGCTAAAGGCTTTTTCCAAGGGCATGGGCTCCATGGCATCGGTTAGCGACATTTGCTGGAAATAAGGGGCCATAACCACAATTTGTCCCCTTTGATACTTGTCTGTAAATCTAGTCTAGGGAGGATTTACCTGCGGCTTCACGCATGAGTTCGCGCCGATCTTTCAGCGTAAGTGTATCAAGGGCTTCTCCATCCTCGACTTTGTAGGATCGGTTCACACCCTCAACGTTGACCGCATCAATGTCGCCCTTCTTCAGGGACAGAGTTGAAAAATCTTCTTCGGACATGCGGATGGACTGGGGCATAAACCTCGCTTTGTATACAGTCAATTCGGGGTTAAGCTTGCCCTTGACCGCAAGGCCTAGTTTGTCTTTTTCAACGAACAGGCCACCGCTTCCAAGGTCCACACTCATAAGCTGAGCAAGAGCGTCTTGCATCGCCGGGGGCGTCCCACCCCCGATATTTCCACCGGCAAAGACTTGTCCAAACGCCATCAGGCTAAGTGACACCAAGAATACACTTTTCATTGTTCAGCCCCCGTCAAAGACGCGCTTCCAGAAATTGCAGACGCAACTGCCAAAATATCACCTTTCATTGTCGCAGCAACGGTTTGCAGTTTCAATCGGTATTCGATTCCAGCTGCATACCAAGCTTTCAGTCCATCCGTACTGAGGCTTGCCCGAAGGTTAAGAAGCAGCGAAGCTGGAGATGACAGCGAAACCATGGCTACATTGTAGCCGGCTATCCTCTTTGCCGCGCCCTCAGACGGGTAAACTGTGCCTTCGATGCAGTCGATATATCGACCGTTTTCTTCCTTAAGTGCACCAATCTCCAGGAGAGTCTCCAAGAGGGCGCCGCCTTCCAGGCCAAACTGCTTTAAAACAGTTTCCTTGTTGGCCTCGGGAACCGTTGCGGCAAAAACGAAAACTTTAAAAAGGGAATAATCGGCGGAAAGTGATTCCACAATCGCAATGCGTTCAGCAGCGATTTTCTCACCAACACCCAGGATTTCCTTTGTTTCATGGGGAAACCATTCGGCAAGCTTTTCAAGATGATTATCAGGTTTAAGGACAGCAAGAATACGATGTGCTTTACTAAAACCAATGGTTCTTTGTTCCCCAGCACTCAAACGGTAGATGGTCGAATAATCCACCCCGCATTGCTTTGAGAACCAACGCAAGCTCTCATCTCGTGCAGTAATAAATTTCTTTATTTCATCGCGCAAATACACGCTCGCTTCATGCGCCATCTTGAGTGCTCCCACTAGTGTTCGGACTTGAATTTCATAGCAGGTCTGCAGTTGACGGAGAAAACAAAAAGCTCGCGATGGGTAATAATTGAAAGAGAAAACGTTTTCAAAGCGGTTTAATAATCTTTTTTTGGTATAAGCAATTGGTTAAATCACATCAAGTCTTGCTACATTTGACGCTATGTCATTACTCAATCGAATAAAAATTTCTGAACCATTTCGTGCCGAAGTCTGCCAGGAGCACATCCCTTGAGCACGATTCCGCTTCACCAGATTAAGCATTTGAACCAGGCTCACCTTAAGCGCTTGTCCAATCATTTCGCCTTCGGCTATCCCCTCGTTAACCGCGATGGTTTGCGGTCAATAAGAAAGCGGGAGTTGCCGATGACGATTGATGAGTCCTATCCCAGATCTCACCTATACACTTTGGAATCCTTCCTCAAGGCCCTCAAAAACACCATGTTTGCTCTCGCCCACATGCTTATCGTCGTCACCTCACCTTCTCAGGCCTCGGTCCTGGTGATGCCTGAAAATGCAACGGTCACAAGCATTGGTCAGGGATTCATCGACTCAACCAAAACCATCGTCCCAGGCTGCGTTTCCGGCGAAATCGAGCTACAGCCTGCGGAAATCGCTTCTATGGAATTCAGCTCAGGTGAGGAGGCAGAAACCACTTTTTCAAGCATGTCTGGCAAGGTCAAAGGAAGCGTAAACCTCCTGGTGGCTGGGGCGTCGGGAAGCATGCAGTTTATTGAAACAAAAAACAATGAACAGACCGGAATGTCATCCTTTCTAAATTTCACCTACGCGAAATCCAGGGCGAGAATAAAGGAGCCAACCCTTACAGCCCTTGGGCAAGGCACTTTGTCCAGGCCAGCTGACAAAATTCTGGAGATTTGTGGTTCGTCCGTGATGAACGAGGCCACCCTTGGAGCCCATCTGAGTATCGTCGCGCGTTTCGTCTATGTAGGGACCAGCGAGTACAAATATTCAAAATCCAAAGTCAAAGCAGAAGTTTTGGGAGCCACAGTTAGTAAAAAGTCCAAGGTCTCAGAGTCCGAAGAGATCACAAAAGAGTTTGTTCTGAACGTTGACGCCTATCAATATGGAGGAGATACGTCGGCGCTTCGGTCCATACTTGCTAATGGACAAAAATACTGTGCCTTGAGTAATCCGGATGCCTGCGCCGATACATACAAAGCTCTGGTACGCTATGCACGGGAAGGCTTTAAGGATTCTGTGGCTTCGGCAAACGTGAATTCATTGGCTGCCCTCAACATAACGACAACTCCATACAATGAGCTTTACCTTCCCGTTCAGTTTCCCACCTATACCTGGAAAACGTCCTCCCTTTCGTTCAAGAACGCTGCAATCACGGCCTATAGAAGAAGTCTTGTTGCCCTTCTGGCGGAAAAGGAAAAGACCGAGGCTCGACTCCACTCCGGGATATTTGCCGGGGAAACGGCGCAGAGTCTGACGAGTAAGCTTAATCGTCTGAACGATGAAATTGAATCCGTCACAGGCCGGATAGACAGATGCGACTTTTCGGGTCCGAATGAATCCTGGTTATGTGAATTCTAAGACCCGATAGGAATGCCCAAATTAACAATTTGCCACCATGCGGAGGTGAATCGACGGAGTGTTGCCTAATTTATCTGAAACACCAACATTTGTAAGGAAATTTCAATGCGAAAGTCGAAGATTTTGATATCTGTGCTGGCCTGCGCTGCGGTTGCAGGTTGTTCCAACGATGACAATAACGAGCACTCTGCTTTGAAGGATTCCACGCTGTCCAATGACGCCTTTGCCTATTCCTTTTTAGGTCAAGCGTATGATACCCGGCGGGTAAAAACCCTGAACGTTTCTTGCGCCACTGGTAATATCAAGGAAAGTCTCGTAAGCGACAGTAACTTCGTTCTCGACTACGATCTTTCCTATCAGGACTTTCTGGACAAGACCCAGGGAAAACTGAGCGCTGACCTGAATCTTCCGGCAGTCAGGGCAGGCCTTGGCGCGCAATATGCGAAAGAAAACGCTGCTACATCTTCATCCACCACATTTGTCTTTAACTGGCAGATGACCAAAAAGCGTGTCGCATTTGACGAGAATACTTACCGGGTCGCGGACAAAGGTCAGCAATTTATCAACGGCGATAAAGCCCAGCTCCAGGAACGCTGCGGCGACGAATTCATCACAAATGTTGACTATGGCGCTTCCTTTTTTGTGACCATGAAGGTTGACTTCCTGAACGATAGCGACAAAACAGATATTGGCGGAAAGCTGAAGCTTGCTGTGGGCAAAGAGAATATCGACATTGTCAAAATCGAAGGTGAACTAAACAAAATCGACCAGAAGAAAAAAGAGTCGGTTAAGCTCTCGATTCGAGCGAGACAGGTCGGTGGTGACCCTATCCAGCTTACGTCCTTCCTGAGCGACAATGTTGTCGAATGTACTCTGGCTAACCCCAAGCCCTGCTTTGATCTCTACAACCAGGCCATCAGATATGCCAGGACCAGCGTCCCGGCCCAGCTGACCAACGATGCGGCATTCGTTCCTGTTCGCTTTCTGACCAAGAACTATAAGGAATCGGGCCTTGATGAACTGGTTCCCTCAGGCGGCTATCAGTTTATTGATGCATTGACCAAAGCGAAACGCCGCGAAATCGAAGCCCAATATCAGCAGAACCTTGTCGATTACCAGCGTGCAGCAGACATCCTTAGAAAGTATTCGGACTATCTTGAGGAAGCTCAGCTCGAATCCATAACAAGCATCAAGGACATAACCTTCAACAACGCAGCCGTTCTTGGAGACGTTTCATTGGTTTGCTTCGATGCACCAACCAGCTGTATTTCATACTCCAAGGCCGCAGAATCCGGGATTAAACCCTACGACAGGTCAAAGCTGGCCCTGCGCAGCTCCATGTCCGACCTTAAAGATGTACGCCTTGGCTCCTGGTCCTTCGGATATCCGAAGGACGCCAGTGCATTCGTCCAAAAGGTTATCAACGGCAACAGCACTCTGGAAGATCGTCAGGGAATTGCCCTGAGGACAAATACGGGGGAAATGGTCCGTGTTGTGACATATGTCTCTGAAATAGACTGCACAAAATATGCTGGGATTATCAGCTCGTCCTCGCCACTTTCAATTATCACAAGCAACGACTATGGGATTCGGTTCAGCAACGACGATTTCGGTGGGGATTATTCTTTCTTCCTGGAAGCAGCATTCAGGAAACAAGCGGCCGGTAAATGCCTCTTTGTCTCAATGCATCCAGCGGAGCCTCATGGCCAGAAGCTTGACCTGAATGTCCCTTCGGAACTCAGGACCTTCATACGTCGTATTCTTGAATCAGCAAAATAAGGAAATGAACAATGAAATACGTCTTTTCCAAGCTCCTAGTTCTGCTTGCAGTCGTTTACGCGTCCAATGCGTTTGCCATAAGCGATAAATTCTGGGGATATTGTAAGGACGGGAAAGCTTATCATGACGAGGCTTTAACCCAACCTAAAACTGATGCTGACAAAATCTGTCGACTTCCAGACGCTTTTGCAGCTGGATATACCGATGAGGCAGCTGTTAGGTGCTGGACCCTCCAGGAAGAACATTGCCAAATTGGAGGCGGTGGCGTGGAAGAAGTGCTCGGCGACCATAATGTTCCACGAGGCGCCTTTTTCCTGCAGACCAACCTCGACCCGACTCTCACAGGTGGCGTGAAACAAATGAGGTGCATGTGCGGGTGCTTTACCCCGGATGTTGTTCTGGATACCACGTCCGGATCGAAAACCATCCTGGAGCTCTACGAGTCGGCAAACACGGACCCTTTCCGTTTAATTACACAAGCGGAAATGTTCTCGCCTGAATATACAGTTTCACCATGGCTGACGCGCGGTGCATTTACCGTGGGCCCTGAGGAGAAGCCGGTGTTCAAGTTCACAACTGACAATGGCGAGTCTATCAGCGTTACAGAAAAGCATCCGATGGTTTTGAACGTCAACGGCGAATACGAATTGCGCGTCGCCCGCGAAGTTAAAGAAGGCGATTTATTCGTGGCGAAGGACGGAACCAGTCGGACTGTGGTACGGGTTGAATCTTACAAGCTTCCTAAAGAGAACAACCTTGTCTACAACATCAATACCATGGGTGAAAGGGTCCTCGATCACGTGATTACAGCCAACGGCATCCTCGTTGGCGACCTTTATCTGCAAAACTTCCTAAATGAACGCACACAAAGAGTCGAGAATATTCAGATTCTTGAATAGTTAACAATCCCACTTAGGGTAGCGGGGGGACTCCCCTGTTACCCATTTTTGAGGCTATAAAGTGATGATGAGTAGAAAAACAAAAAATCTTTTGGTTTGCTCTATGGTGGCTTCTGCTTCAGCTATAGGGTGGCATTTCGCAAAGTCATCAGAAACTATCGAAAAACCTACGGCGGCTCCCCAGGCTAAAGTCAGCAGGGAAACCGTAGAATCGTTTGCATCAAAGAATATTGAAAATTTCGAGCACCGCGAGACGGAAAAGAAGAATTGGATTGTGGACTTCGAGCCACTGACCAACAAAGAGCAGGAAGAAGTTGCGATCGTTCACAAGCACATCAAAGAACTCAATATGACGGGCAGAATTGATTCCGACAAAATGAATGAATTACAGGGTGTTGTTTACAAATATCAAGAGAGAATTTTTGCTGATGCGGGTCGTCGAATTATCCTGGAGAGTCCAGAATTAGTGAAGTCAAAGGAGGGTGCCGATACGGTGGTAACCTTGATTGATACGCTCGCTTATTTTAGCCGGAATAGTACTGACTGGCCGCTTGCCATGGAAATCCTTCGCGACATCGGAACACGGCCCCTGACCTACAGCTCAACGCTATCCCCGGAGCAAGCATCGACCGCAAATATAACCATGCAGGCATTCGAGCAGTTCGCCAGATATAAGCCGGAAGAAGCCATGGAATTTATATTAACCAGCGTTGATAAAGAAAAGCGCGGGCCGTACATTTCCTATTTTAAGACGGGTTTGGCTCTCGCGGGATTTTCCAAGGACGACATTTACCAAAGAGTATCCAGACTGATTTAGAGAATCGGCGTGTAGGAAGGGGGCGCTAATGAAAAAATTTGTCTTTGCATTGATATCGCTCGGGTCTTTAATGATCGGCGGAAATGCGTCGTCCAGGCCTATCCCAACGGACCTTTTGGGTCCTGTTCAGCACGGAGTCCTTGAAAACTCAGGAATCAAATTCGCTTATTGCGATAGCGAGCATGCAGGGTCTTCGCCAGAAATCTGCAGTCACCCTATTGATGGCAGTTGGGATGCACAGCGCGGGCAAAATCACACGTTTTGGGTCGGGCCACCAGTAAACCAGGAAGCTTTACGCACCGCAGGCTATTGGCAGCGGAAAAAACTGACTTGCACCTACTGTCGAGCTGGAAACTCCAACGGCCCTCTCAGAGGAACGGGCAGAGCGACGAACGTTGTTCCGGTGAATGCTTCTTTTGTTGTTACTGGCGCTATACTCGGTCCAGGTGGGCCTTGTTATAACGCATGGCCTATGGCGGAGGGTCTTTGCACCCCACGCGACATAATTTTCGGGCGGCCTTCATATACCCCAGAACAGTGCGTTGCAGCCTGTACCCAAGCCTGGCAGCAGCAGGTCGTGCGATTTACGTGTGAGTATAGTGGGTTCTCCAACTTCGACGGTGACCCGGAATGCGAGACAGCGCTTGGGAATTAACGTTTTTTGATAATGTAACAATACATAGGACTAGCCAATGAGTCTGCGCTTTCTTATCCCAATTTCTATGATTCTTTTCATGCATGAATCATCGGCCTTCTGCCAAATAATGCCAGCACCTGTGGATTTGTTGGCCAGGCCCGAACCTGGTGTGCACGTTACTGGCAATCTAACGTGGGCATATTGTTTTGAAGAGTGGATCAAAGACGCTCCTGAAGTATGTGATCTTCCGCAAGATGCCTGGAATCATGGTTTACCAGCTCCAGCAACGTTTTATGTTGGTAAACCTGTTTGGGACACCCTCCAAGTCCGCACGCTTCTTAAAGATCATCGCAGATTGGCGTGCTTATATTGTCACGCAGGCGCGTCAAATGGCCCGCTTCGGGGAAAAGGAGTTACAGGCAGAAATGCCGTTCCTATATACGGGTCATTTGTGGTAAAGGCGTCTGAGATTGGGATGCACGAGTACTGCAGTAGCAGTAACCTTTACAGTATGTGTATGACAGGCCCTGGTTCTCCTTGGAGTCTGTGGGACTGCGTAAATGCTTGCGAGAATGCTTGGAAATCAAAAACGATACGTATTTCATGTGACTGGACAGGAACATCGAATTTCGATGGTGACCCAACCTGTGATGAATTCTTGTAAAACGAGGGGATAGCTTATATGCAAATCAAAACAGCACTACTAGTTTCAACTGCAACATGCGCCCTACTCGCTTCAGCTTGCGGAAGTGACAAAGACAGCAAGAAAAAAGAAGCTGACCAAACCGTCATTGAACGGTGGAATCCCGAAAAAATTGAAGGTTCGTTTGTAGGCGTTGGGCCTTGGACCTTGCAAATTCCGACCGGTGACAAACTAAAATCGTATATTTGGACCGATGATGATTCGCTCACTAAGTTGATTGAAAGCAGTGAGATTCCTTTTTCTGCAATTATTGACTCCAAAGGTACAAAGGCAAATTTCGCTGCAAAATTTGTCAAGGACCATTGCGAAAATTACAAAGTAGCTCCAACTGCTGGAGAATCAGGCGGCAAGACGCCAAACGAAATCAATTGGTTTCTGAAGAATCAAGGTGCAAACTTCGAGGCCTTCTCTGCTATCGCAACCGCTGAAAAATTCAATTCTTGCATTACGATGACCATCCGCAGTTCCGAAAGCCTGCCCGCCTTGGCAGATGACGGTGATGTCGTCAGATATTTAAAAAGTATTGCAGACGGCATTTCTTTTAACCGATTCACCTTCGTACATTTCAACGTCCAGCGTATTCAAACATATCTTGTGACGGCCTTGAGCGATGGAATGGATTTTACAGAATCAAATGGAATCCAAACTGGCACTGCTAATGATATTTTCTTTACCATTGATGGCAAAAAAAATGAGCTACTAGGTGAAGCGTTCACAGGTGAATGCGAAAATCAAGTTTTCAAGGATGCTTTTTCAGACGTCGAAAAGCAAGAACTGGGGCTGTATGCAAGCGCTGAAATTGACGCAAAATACAGTTCAAAAATTGTATCGTCAGATGGCAAACATAACCGAGTAGTCGAGGGCGTTTTCAAGAATGCAAGAGACTCAACGTGCCTTATTTTGAAATTTAGCCTCGCCAACCCAGTCGATTCGATTTCTGTGGTGCATGATGACAAAGCACTTGAAGAAGAGTTGGTGTACCAACTTAAAATCACTACTCTTGTTCCGAAGACTTAAGCTCAGCATCGCTCCGCAATGGAGGGTTCAGCCAAATCGGGCAAAGGGTGAGAGTTACTCACCCGGCCTCCCCCCAAGTCTAAAGCTCTTGATCTGCGCCGGATCAAGAGAGCCTTAAACCAGAAAAATTTAGTCATCATTCAATTGTGGAGTATCCATGCGCCTACGATCTAGTGCCCTATTCGCTTTAGCTGCTGTAATTGCTGTTTCCTGTGGAAAAACTGCAAACCAATCCACATCCGACTTGTCTTATAAACTGTACGATCCATATTCGCTTAAAAAACTTCTAATCAATAGAGTTGATAGCGGAGAAATCAAGGTATTTGTTGTTGGAGAGGAGGTGGAATTTCCCGGATTTCGTAGAGCCTTTTCTTAGGCCACGCGAGCAGCGCTTGTCAAGCTTTCGTATTCGACAGGGCTCACGCCTCCTATCGATGAATGCCGACGCTGTCGGTTATAAACATTCAATCCATTCTGTGATTGCCGTTTTCGCCTGCTCCTTGCTGATCCATGATTGCCTGTCGATCAGTTCTCGCTTGATGGTGGCGAAGAATGATTCGGCGATACTGTTGTCCCAGCAATCGCCTTTGCGGCTCATGCTCTGGACGACCTTGAACACGCCGAGCAGATCCCGGAATTCACGACTTGCATACTGGATTCCCTGATCCGAATGGATGATAAGCCCGTCCTTTATTTGTCGCCTGTTTAGCGCCATTTTAAGCCCTTCATTGACCATTCTCGTCTCCATCGAATCTTCGACTGAAAAACCTACGACTTTCCGCGAATAAACGTCGAGAAAGACGCAAAGATATAGCCATCCCTGTTGCGTCCACACATATGTCAGATCCGTTACCCACAGACGATTTGCTGCCGATCCAAATTCCGCGAAACGTCTTTCGACCAGGTTCGGCGCTCGCTCCAGCTTGTGGGAGGACTGAGTCGTAACCCTAAACTTCTTCGGCTTGCGAGCTCTGATTCCCGACTCTCTCATGATCCGTGCGATTCGATGTTTACCTGCAGGTACGCCCTTGGATTCCAGCTCCAGTTTGATTCGGGGACTTCCGTATGTTTTTCGACTCGCCTCAAACTCAGCTTTCACGTGAAGGCTCAACACGCGGTTCTCTTTGGAGCGCGACGACTCCGGACGCGATTTCCAGGCATGGAATCCGGACTCGGATACGCTGAAAATCTTGCACAGCTTTCGGATTGGGTATTTTGTCTTCTCCGCGTCGATGAAGGAAAACCTTACATCTGCTGCTTCGCGAAGAAGACTGTGGCCTTTCGCAGGATCTCGCGCTCCATACGAAGCTCCTTGTTCTCGCGACGAAGCGCAGCAAGTTCTTGTTTCTCGGCCGTCGTTAGCGCGCCTGCAGGGCCGTTTCCGGTGTCTACAGCGTCCTGCTTGATCCAGTTGCGGAGATTGCCCTCACTGATCCCAAGGTCTTTGGCCACAATGGCTATGGACTGACCTGGGCTTTGGGCAAGCCTGACCGCTTCAGATTTGAACTCGGGGGAAAAGGTGCGACGCTTACTTTTTGATTTGGCAGACTTTTCTGGCTTCAAAGTTAGACTCCCTATATTCATGGATTCATCTTAACAGATGGCTCCACGGAATCCGGGTAACTTCA
>NZ_DASTAT010000037.1 GCF_035712445.1 Oligoflexus sp.
GAACTCCTTGCGTCAGGATCTTAAGGACCATTACGGAGCCACGCTCCTGATAGCCAGGACTATGGACGAGGCGCTGACGCGTATTCGCCGTGAAATCCAGGTGGAACGGGTGCTGTGGAACAGGTCCTACGAACCCCAGCAGCTCGCCCATGATCAGGCTTTCGAGGAACGCATCAAAACCCAGGGAATCAAACCTGGAGTCTGCATCGGCTCGGTTCTGTCCGAGCCTTGGGATATCAAAAACAAAAGCGGTCAGCCCTTTAAGGTTTTCACACCCTTTTATAAGACCTTCCTGGCCCGTGGCACGCCGCCGGCTCCGCTTCCGAAACCGAAAAAAATCGAGACTCTTCCGCTGGCCGATGTTCCCGAAGGTGCGGTGGATGATCTCCAGCTGCTGCCGCAAAAACCGCGCTGGGATCTTTCCATGATGAAGGACTGGCCCACGAGCGAAGGCGCGTGGTGGCAGGCGTGGAAGACCTTTCGGCACAAGCACCTGTCCGACTACGGCACCGGCCGCGACATTCCCTCGCAGCATGGGACCTCGCGCCTGAGCGTTCCCCTTCACTTCGGACAGATCTCCCCGCGATCCCTTTGGGCCGATGCACGGGCGCATCCGAACTCCGGCACTGAAATCTGGCTGCGGCAGCTGGTCTGGCGTGAGTTTGCGATTTCGAGTCTTTTTCACATTCCGACCATGGACCGCGAGCCGATACTGGAGCCCTTTCGTAAATTCCCCTGGGTGAACGAACCGGAGCAGCTGAATGCCTGGCAGCGCGGCCGCACCGGCTTTCCCATCATTGATGCCGGCATGCGCGAACTTTGGTCCACGGGCTGGATGCACAACCGGGTCCGCATGATCGTTGGGTCCTTTCTTGTCAAAAATCTTCATTTGAACTGGACCGAGGGCTCGGCCCATTTCTGGGACACCCTGATCGACGCCGATCGCGCCAACAACGCGATGGGCTGGCAATGGGTTGCGGGCTGCGGCATTGATCCCTCGCCTTACTTCCGTATTTTCAATCCCATGGTGCAAAGCGAAAAGTTCGATCCCGAGGGCGATTACATCAAACGCTGGGTGCCGGAACTCGCCGCACTTCCCCAACGCTTTATCCACAGCCCTTGGAAAGCGCCGGCCAACATCCGCCGCCTTGCCCCTGATTACCCCGAGCCCATCGTGGACTTTGCAAGCTCCCGACAGCAGGCGCTCATGTTTTACGACAGGATCAAAAGTCGCGTGTGACAAAGCCCCCTCCCACGGCTATGGTGAAAGTCAGGAGGGATAGCCCATGACTGTCTGGAAAAATGTTTTAAAAGACCCGCGCCTCTTGCGCTTTGGCATGAACGTGTGGCCGCCCTTCGTGGGAGCCGGGATCGTGGTCGAGGAATTGGCTGCGGACTATACATACGTGCGCGTGGCCTTGAAACCCACCATCTTCAATCGCAACTACGTCGGCACGCATTTCGGAGGCAGCCTCTTCGCGATGACCGATCCCTTCTTCATGCTGATGCTCATCCGAAACATGGGCTCCCATTATTATGTTTGGGATCGCTCGGCGCGCATTGATTTCATCGCCCCTGGCAAAGGCCGCGTGTTTTCTGAAATGCGCATCACAGCCGATGATCTGAAGGAAATGCGCGAGGCCACGGCGTCAGGCGAAAAGTTTGAACGCGATTTTGAAACGGAAATCAAAGAGGAAGATGGCTCGATCGTCGCAAAAGTCAGCAAACGCATCTACGCGAGGCTGAAGCCCGAGCATCGCCCGCGCGCATGATTTTCCATGAAATCGAAGGAAATTTGTTCAGCGGGATTTGAGCATTTGCCGCGATATGCTGCGCATGCAGCAGAAAGCCGTGAAGAGCCTCGTGCGGGCTCTTTTTTTACGCCTGTGATTCCAGTAGTTTATCAATTGCCGCCGCTGGCACTGGCCTTGCTTAGTAATCCGTACAGGGGAATAGCACCCCGAGGAGATGAAACCATGCTGGCCTCAAACGGAAACTACTTGCAGAATTCGGCGCGCATCCTCCTGGTTGATGATGAAGACCTACTATCCTGGTGCATCGAGATGGAACTCTGCGCCATGGGTTTTGATGTGAGAACCGCAAACAGTCTTAAGGTGGCTCGCGAGCAGCTTGAAAGTTTCGAGCCTGATCTGATCATCTGTGACCAGGGCCTGCCGGATGGCTGGGGGACGGAGTTCGTCAAACGACTCAAGCGTCCGGTCCCAGTCATCATGATTACGGCCTTCACACCGCCCCGGATCGAGGATCTGAATGCGGTGGGCATCCGGAAACTCCTCCGCAAACCCTTTGATCTGGATGTTTTAACGTCCGAAGTGCAAAAGCACCTCAAAACATTTTCCCTCCCTGGGTCCAGTCCTTTTCCTCCGCCTGGTGCAGCCTTGGAAGGGTGATCACAAAGCGGGTGTTGGGGCAGCTTTTATCCAGGGCCACCATGCCCTGATGATTGTCGACGATGGAGCGGGCAATGCTGAGCCCAAGTCCTGTTCCCCGTCCCACGGGCTTGGTCGTATAAAAGGGCTGAAACATTTTGTCCGCAACCTCTTTGGGAATGCCGGATCCACTGTCGGTGATCTGAAATTCGACGACGCCGGCCTGCTCGGTGGCGGTGATCTGAATCCAGCGATCTTCGAGTTCCTGGATCGCGTCGCAGGCGTTCAGAATGAAATTCACCAGCATCTGGCTGATCTCGGTGATGCGGCATTCCATGGTGAGATAGGGATTCGGCACATCAATGGAAATGCGGACACCGCATTTGCGAAGCTTATACGAGCAGTAATCGGAAACCTGATTCAGGATCGTCAGGACGCCTTCGCTTTGAAAGGGATCGCGCGATCCATCACGGGCATAGGTCAGCATCCCTTGAATGATGTCCCGCATGCGTTTGGCGTCACGACGGACCCGCGGCACGGTCTGCATGAACATATCAAGGTCAAGATTCTGACGTTCATACTGCGACTCGATCACATCGAGCCAGGCATTGATCGAGGCCGCCGGATTCCCCAGCTCATGCGCAATTCCTGCCGCGAGCTCGCCTAAACTGGCCATTTTCTCGGCATACATGCTGCGCATGCGTTCCTTTTCCAGTTTTTCCTGCATCTGTTTTTTCTCGGTCACATCGAAACGAATCGCCACGAATTGATAGGGTTTGCCCAGGTCGTTCAGGAAAGGAACGATGGTGGTGTCGACCCAATAGGTTTCGCCGGCCTTGGTCTTGTTGCGGATTTCGCCCTTCCAGACGCGCCCCGAACTGATCGTACGCCAAAGGTCGCGGAAAAAATCGGGGCCGTGGAAGCCTGATTTCAAGACGGAATGCGTCTTGCCAATGAGTTCCTCGCGTTCATAGCCGGAAATGCGGCAGAACGTGTCGTTGACATAAGAGATGACCCCGCGCTGATCAGTGATGGCCACAATCGCCGATTCATCGAGCGCCATTTTTTGATCACGGATCTGGCGGAAGGATTTTTTCAGCTCATCCTCAAGCTTGTCGCGATAGGTCTGGTCGAGTGCGGTCAAACAGTAGCCGCGGACGCTGCCGTCCTCATGCACGAGGCGCTGCGCTTTCCAGGTCAGATGCAGGATTTGATCCGGGGCGGCCTGATGATGCACCCCAAGGCTGACCGGCCCTGTGGAGCGGTCACAGCTTTCCATGAGCTTAAAAAGAGGCGCACTGAACTCTTCATCCAGCGCGCGCGTGAGTTTTTGATTTTTTTCCAATCGGGGAAAAAGACGCAGGGTCTGCGGGCTGAAATCTATCACATCGAAGTTCGGGCCGAGCAGCAGCATCGGCGTTTCCGCAAGGCCCAGCAGGGTTTGAACAACGTCGTCCTGAGCCAGAAAAAGTCCTGAAGTCACAAAACCACCTCCTCTGAGTGGAATGACAATAACCCACAACTTTGTCCGTGCCCAGAGCAGGAAAGACGGGTCTGCAGCAAAGCGCGGGATCGCGCGTCCTGTGGGGGTGAATCGGGAATGCGGATCCGCACCCGGGGTCTTTCCCTCACAGAACAGCAATACCCTTGAAAATGGTTCTGAAACCCAGTATTTATGGGGGTTGCTCACGCTGGAAAAGCGCGGCATCCAACCTGACGGAACAATTGAGAACCGAAGACTTGACGGTTGGGATCGACTAAGGCAATTTGGACTTGACACTCGTGTGTCCAGCGCCTGCTTTGGCAGGACGCGCTTGAAAAAAGACTACGACCTTCTCCTCGAAATGAGGTGAGGAGCAATTTCCTTCACAGCAGCGATGGCTTCAAACCATCGCTGCTTTTTTTTTCCAGCCTCATGGCCTGCTCCAAAAAACACGGATTGCATGGGAAGGTCAATTCGCGGAAATTTAAGCAGACCGAGCAAGATAATAAAAGCCGGCGCTGAGACAGAGGCCGTGCCCAAGGCCGGCGCGCTGCGTTCGGTCTCATCTAATCTTCCAATGTGATTGTCAATCGCACAGCTTGTCCGTAGAATCCGGGCACATTTATCGTGCGGAGGATCCAAATGAAAGTCAAAGCAGCTGTAGCATGGGGACCGAACCAACCCTTGAGCATCGAAACCGTGGATCTGGAAGGGCCCAAAAAGGGTGAAGTGCTGGTGCGCATCGTCGCCTCGGGCGTGTGTCACACCGATGCCTACACACTGTCCGGTGTGGATCCTGAGGGTCTTTTCCCTGTGATCCTCGGCCATGAAGGGGCGGGCATTGTCGAGGCGGTGGGCGAGGGCGTGACCTCGGTGCAGAAAGGTGATCACGTCATTCCTCTTTACACGCCTGAATGTCGAAGCTGTAAATTCTGTTTATCCGGCAAGACCAATCTCTGCCAGCGCATCCGGGAAACCCAGGGCCGCGGCCTGATGCCGGATGGCACCACGCGTTTTTCCAAAGACGGCAAGCCCATCTATCACTATATGGGAACCTCGACCTTCGCCGAATACACCGTCGTCGCCGAAATCTCGCTGGCGAAAATCAGTCCGAAGGCGCCGCTGGATAAAGTCTGCCTGCTCGGCTGCGGTGTCACCACCGGCATCGGCGCCGTGCTCAACACGGCCAAGGTGGAAAAGGGTGCGAACGTTGCCGTCTTTGGCCTCGGCGGCATTGGCCTCTCTGTGATTCAGGGGGCGAAGATGGCTCAAGCAGGCCGCATCATCGCGGTCGATATCAATAACTCGAAATTTGAAATGGCCGAAAAATTCGGCGCGACCGATTTCGTGAATCCCACTGAAATCCAGGGCTCGGTCGTCGATCACATCGTGAAGATGACCGACGGCGGCGTCGATTATTCTTTTGAATGCGTGGGGAATGTCAAGCTCATGCGCCAGGCTCTGGAGTGCTGCCACAAGGGTTGGGGCCAGTCCATCATCATCGGCGTGGCCGGGGCCGGCGAGGAAATTTCCACGCGTCCCTTCCAGCTCGTGACGGGCCGCGTCTGGAAAGGCTCGGCCTTCGGTGGCGTCAAAGGTCGCACGGAACTGCCGCAATACGTGGATAACTACATGGCCGGCAAGATCAATCTCGATGATCTTGTCACCTATAAGATGCCGGTCGAGAAGATCAACGAAGCCTTCCGCTACATGAAGGATGGCACCAGCATTCGCAGCGTGGTGACGTTCTGAGAAAGGGAGTCTTTCATGCAAAAACTAAAAGAGCACAAAACCTTCGGCGGCGTCACGACGTTCTGGAGTCATGAATCACGGGAAACCAAAACCCCGATGAAGTTTTCGAGCTTTGTGCCGGATGGTCCCGTGAAGGGCTGTCTGATCTGGCTTTCCGGCCTGACCTGCACCGAGGAAAACTTCATCACCAAGGCGGGTGCCCAGCGTTATCTCGCCGAGCATCAGCTGATGGTGGTCGCGCCGGATACCTCGCCGCGCGGTCTTCAGCTGCCTCATGAACACGAGAGCTACGACTTCGGTTCAGGAGCCGGCTTTTACCTCGATGCCCGGACGCCTGCTTATGATCAGCATTACCGCATGGAAAGCTATATCGTGCGGGAACTCGCGCCTCTGATCTTCGATCAGTTCGGCCAGGCGAAACTCGGCATCTTCGGGCATTCGATGGGCGGGCATGGGGCTCTGACCCTGGGCCTGAAATATCCGGCGCTCTTCGCATCGGTTTCGGCCTTTTCGCCGATCGTCAATCCCTCGGCCGTTCCCTGGGGCATCAAGGCCTTCGAAGGGTATCTCGGCAGCGATCGCTCGCTCTGGCAGCAGCATGACAGCTGTGAACTCCTGAGGAGCGGCCAAAGGCATCCCCGGCGCATCCTGATTCATCAGGGCACCGCGGACGAGTTTTTGGACAAGCAGCTTAAGACGCGGCATTTCGAGGAGGCGGCGCGGTCGGTGGATCAGGATCATTCCGTGGTCTATGCCGAGGGTTATGATCACAGTTACTACTTCATCGCCACGTTTATCGAGGACCATATTCGGCATCATGCCGGGATGTTGTCCTGACGGAAGGTGGGCACCCGGCCCACCTTTTTTTGGTCCTAGTAACCGAGCGCGACGCGGCTGTAACCCCAGGCATGACCGGCTTTCTTAAACCAGTCCTGCGAACGGCTGATGTCGCGATCCCTTTGGCAGTAAGGACCAAGGTCTTCCGCTT
>NZ_DASTAT010000038.1 GCF_035712445.1 Oligoflexus sp.
CTGTGGTAGATTTCGACCCCACAGGCAAATAAAAGGGGGATCACGGCCAGGGGACTGAATCGGGTAAGAATCTCGAAGCTCATGGTAGATTTCTCCTTTGGTGCACGAAGCACTCTGAAAGTCTTGGTGCAAGCAGCATTCCGGTAATTGTGTGCGGAAGTTGTTGATTTTGCGTGTATTTTTTGGCGTAGAAAGCCACAAAAACTGGCGGTTCCCGGCAACAGCTGTGCTGCGCCCGACACAGGCGGAACCGACCCGGAAGCAGGAGGACGAGCCGATGGATCCCAACGCAATGGCCCCGGAAACCCTTTGCAGTCATATGGAAACCCGGCTGCTGCCACCTGATAATTACGCCTTGGCGACCCCGATTTATCAGAGCGTGAAGTTTGCCGTTGAAGACTTTGATGAATTGAAACGGATTTTTCGCAATGAACGGACCGGCTATTTCTATTCGCGGCACGGCAATCCCACGGTGGCTCAGCTGGAAAATCTTCTGGCGGAACTGCAGGGTCAGGAAACCGGACTGGCGACGAGCACTGGAATTGCGGCCATTGCGGGCACGCTTCTCAGTCTTCTGAAATCCGGCGATCGGCTGGTCTATTTCATCGAATCCTATCGACCGACCCGGGTCTTCGCCGAAAAAATCCTCAGGAAGATGGGTGTGCAGTTAACCCGCCTTTCGATTGACGACAAAGCCGGCATCCAGGCGGCGCTGGCTCTGCCTGATACCAAGGCCGTCATCTTTGAGAGCATGACCAATCCCCAGGTCCGGGCCCCCGACATCGACTTTATCTGCAGCGCCGCCAAACAGCACAAGGTCCTGACCATCCTCGATCACACCTTTGCCGGTATTCAAAAATTCGAAGCCGCCCGCTGTGACGTCGTGATCCATAGCCTCACCAAATTCGCCAGTGGCCACGGTGATGTCATGGGCGGGATTATTCTGACCAGCAAAGCCCTGCGCCATGAGTTTGAAGAAAACATGATCCTGCTCGGGGCCACGCTTGATCCGCATGCGGCCTATCTTATCCTGCGCGGCATGAAGACCTTTCATCTGCGGCGTCGGGCCCAGTGCGACAATGCTTTGGCCCTTGCCACCTGGCTTGAGAAGCATCCGAAAGTCGACAAGGTCAGCTATCCTGGTCTTCCGAGCCATCCCCAGCATCAGCATTTCCGCGAGACGTATCAGGATTTCGGAAGTATGCTGCTCTTGAGTTTGAAGAATAAAAATTATCCTATCGAAGAGATGGTGGCCCGGGGCCAGCTTTTTAAATTGGCCGCGAGTCTTGGCTCGACCGAATCGCTGATCACCCCTGCGCTCTTTTTCTTCGCCGGGGACCTCAGCGCCGAGGAAAGGATCAAGGCTGGCATCGACGCCACCTCGATTCGTTTATCCATCGGGATCGAGAATGCTGAGGATCTGATCAGGGATCTGGAGCAGCTCCTGGATCGCGTGAACTGAAGGGGCACTTTCCACCATGAATGAAACGCGGGCTTTGAAAATCGCCTGGTGGGTTCGCTGTTTTTTTGCTTTCGTCGCCGTTTTTTTGCCTTTGGGTCATCCGCATATCTGGAGGCAGGTGGATACGCTGGGTGTGAGTCTGCGCTACTGGCTGCGCTGGACGGTGGAATCACCCAGTCCCTGGCCTCTGTTGCCTGCTGTCCTGCACAGCGGTGATAGTTCCGGCATCATGGCAATGGAATGGCCGTTTCTGAATATTCTTACTGCCCCGTTGTTTGCATTCGGACCCGCCTGGGGAACGGCTTTGGCCCGTGGACTGGTGCTCGCGCTCAATCTTGCTCTGGTGCTTTGGAATATGCGCATCTGGAAAGGCCTGACTCCAGGAGGCGTTGATGCGTCGCGCAGCTTTCGATGGATGCCTCTGATCGGACTTGGGCTGGTCTTCTTCCCGAAATTCATTCCCGATGTCGTCGCGATGCTTATCGTTCTGGCTGGAACAGGATTCCTCTATCAAAAGAAGGCGCGCGCCGGGGCCGGCCTGCTTTTGCTTTTCGGGTTTCTGATGAAGCCGACCTCGGTGATCGTCCTGGCTCTTCTCCTGCTGTCACCCACTCTTATCGAAGTGCTCCGCTTCGCCCTGCCTTCCATTGCAGGCGCCTTTGGGCTGACGGCCTTTTACTACATGAAGGGCACGCGTTGGATACAGTCTCTGGCTGGCGGCGAATCGCTCTATCGCGTGGAACCGCAAAATCCCTGGACGGCGCTGCGGGAGTTTCTCAGCAACCCGCCTCAGCTCGCTGATCTTTTCCTGCAGGGACTCACCTTCTATGCGGGGCTGCCTCTTCTTCTTTTTCTTATGATGATCAAACGCGTCCGACCCTTGGGCCATCTCTGGCTCCTGCTTATCCTTCAGGTGCTGGCGATTGCGGTTTTGGATGGGGCTCATAGTTTTCAGCATAGATACTACTTCATGGGAACATTACCGTTCATTTGTCTGCTGCTGCAGGCTGCCTTGGATGATCTTCGAGCGTCCCCGCAGGGCCGACCCCTGAGCTGGGTCCTATTCCTTCTCATAGGCGGCAGTGTCCTGACGCAGATGGTCTATGAATGGCGTCCTTTGTATCAAACAACTCCCCCGGAGCGTTTTATGAGTTTTCGCGATTGCGAGGAACTGAAGGCGCGTCTTCCCGATTGGCCCTGGAATCAAGCGCTCGTGTTCCGCACGGCGCCGCGCCCCTATCCTTTGGTTGGGCTTTGTTTTGGCGAGCGTGTAGGCTCAGATCAATCAGCATTCGGGCTCTTCATAGATAGCGATCCTCTGCCGGATGCTTGTAAAGAAGTGCAAAGAGCCGGTCACGTAATCGCAGCATCCTGCGCTTTTTAATGGGTTTCTCATGCGGTTTCTCTGAATGGCGGCTGCATGAGTTTTCGCGTGACACCGTATGAAAAAACGAACAGGGGCTTCCATCATAGCATGCGAAACGCAGCGTGGAACGCATGCGCACGCGAACCCTTCGACTTTGGACCCTGATTTGCATAACCCTCCTCGTCGGCATCGAGCCATTCCATGACAAGGAGACAAATCATGCAAACCGGAAGCAGAACCCTAATCGGCGTATTTTCGGACCTGACAGATGCAAAACGTGCCACTGACGAACTCCGCGCTCTCGGAATCTCCCAAGTGCGCCTTGTTGAAAATGATCAGGACGCGACATTCACCGGAACTGCCGAGCGCCAAGGCGCCAGCAGCACCGATAGCTATAGTTCAGAAGTTCCGCATAAAAAAACCGGAATCGGTGCGTTCTTCGCCCGTCTTTTCGGCTTCGATGATGATCATGAGCGCACGTCCTTTAATTTGAATCGTGATTCGGAAGCCTATTTCCAGGAAGCTTATGATCGCAAGCATCACCTTGTGATCGTGGAAGACTGCAGTGACCTTGCTGTCTGCCGCGAAGTCATCACCCGCTTCGGCGGTGAAGTCGAAGACCAGGGCAGCCGCTATTACGAAACCGAACGCTATCGCGACCGCGATCTGACGTCCAGCAGCCTGGGCATGGACAGTGATTCCTCGCTGTCAGGCTCGCGCGTGGGCATGGATGCATCGTGGGGAGCGAACGATCGTTCGAACCTGGATCGCGATTCCACACTGACCAGCAGCCGCGGTGATTTCTCGGCTGATTCGAGCCTCTCTCGGAATCGGATGGACTACGACCGCAGCGAAACTCTTTCAGGAGCCCGGTTGGACTCCGACATCGACACCAACCTGGATTCTGAGCGCGTCATGGAACTGCGTGAGGAACAGCTGGATGTGCGTACCGAGCGCATGCAGACTGGTGAAGTCTCACTTCGCAAAGAGATCATCACGGAAAATCGGACCATTGAAGTGCCGGTAACGCGCGAAGAAATCGTGGTGGAACGCCGCAATCTGGATGGTGTGCCCCGCGAAGGTTCGCTGGACGCCGCAGGCCTTGACACGGATCAGAAAGAAATCCGCATCCCTGTCAGCGAAGAGTTCGTGCACATCGACAAGAAAGTGGTGCCGCGCGAAGAGATTCGCGTTTCGAAAGAAAAGATCACCGATACCAAAAGGGTGTCGGAGGATGTTCGCCGCGAGGAAGCTCAGGTGGATTCGGATGGTAAAGTGGCCATCAAGGATCGCCGTGACAATACGCGCGCTCCCTTGAGCACCCGCGATCAGGATAAGATCCAGCCCGGTATCTGAAGGGACACACACGCCCATTCGGACGCTTGAACGGGAAGAAGGAGCCGCGATGCGGTTCCTTTTTCCTATTCTATCAGTTGGCCTGCAGTAATTTCAGGTGATGGATGCCGCGCCGGGGGAAGTTCTGGCTGTTGATATTTTTCGCCATGAATTTAACGCAGTCCACGGCCACATCATTCTGGAAGGCGATCGAGCCGGTGGTCCCGAGCGGGCTGGTGATTTTGAAGGTCTTGGTGGTGAAGTCAAGATCGACATTGATAGAGGCCTGACCGCTATTGACCGTTCCGAGGGTCGTGGTCGTGCCATTGGCCAGCCGATAGCCGAGGCTGTTTTCGCTCGTCATGCCTGCATTCACGCCACCCCATACAAGATTCACGGCGATGCCTGATTCGTTGCTGCTGTCATTGTCCATGAGATCGCAGCGTCCGAGTTGGAAGCGCAGCTGATAGTCATTGGACAGAGTTCCTGTCCTTTGCAGGTCCATATAAAAAGAGGCACTCAAAGTTCCCGATCTTTGTATGGGGAAACTGTTCCGCGCCTGCACCATGCTGTCGAAAGTTTCGAACCGCAGCTGCTGGCCATCGGTGCTGATGGCGGAGGCGGTGGCTTCCGTTTCTCTCCAGCCATTGCCAACGGTATTGCTGGCGTTTCTTTGGAAGGAATCATAGAAGAGGGACGCTGGATTTTGCAGCGCCCAATCAATGTTGCGATCAATGCGAGCGAAGCCCGCCGCACTGAAATCGCCGTTGCTGGCCGGATAAAAGGTACCGAGACGCCGGCCTGGAGCGATCAGGCCACCGGGCATGTAGTTATCCGCGTCGTAACCAAATTCCAGGATCTGACTCGTGGAGTTGGTGGCCGACGAAAATGTTTGAACGTTACTGTCATTATTCGTCACAAAGCTCATCTTGCTGCTATAAGTATAAACCGTCAGGTTGCCGAGGGCGTAACCGCTGTTCATATAGCTGCTGTTTTCCAGAATTCGGATGGCGGAGGAGCTGCCTGTGGCTCCTGTCGCCGACCTGCCTGCTATCATTTTCATATCATCATAGAGGCCGCGGTCCCAGATTATGACAGGAAGTTTGACATCCCTATACTTTGTCAAAACCGACGCTGGTCGCACCGAGGCGCTCACCGTTACAAGGTCTTTGCCCAAGGCCTGGCTGGTGGAGGACACGCCGTCGTCAATCAGTGTAACCGTGAAGCCTTTGGCAATGAGCCGGCTTCTAAAGTCGATATCCATGTTGGGTAGATTGTTCGGCGAGGCCACGATGAAGATGGCCTCGGGCTGAACCAGAATGCGAATTTCCGCGCTGGCGCTCGGACCCGCGCTGTCGTTGGCCCGGAACGTAAAGGTATCGTGGCCTTTGAACCCCGTGTTGGGCGTATAGGTCAGATTCGGTGCGTTCCCGCTCAAGGTTCCGAAGACCGGGCCTTTATCGACCGTATAGGTCTTCGTTCCGCTTCCGCCCACAGCGCTCAGCGTGATCGTCCGCGCTGTGTTCAGAGCTGTGGTAACGGTTTGACTTTCCGCAATGAGTGGATTCGCGGAAGCTTCCAGAGCCACCGTCTGCATAAGGGTCTGGCTGCCATTCGAATAGGTGAACGTCAGCGAGGAGCTGACGGCTGCTGCACTGGCCGAGGTATAGGCGATCACAACCGTGCAGGATGCGCCTGCGGCTAAACTTGTTGTGCAGGAACCGCCGGTGCCGGGAAAACTCCCACCAGCATAGCCGAAACTCGTCGAGCCGAAGGTCATGACAAGGCTGCTGAGCGTGCCGCCACCGATGTTTTCCAGGACTATGTGTTTTTTCGCGGGCGTGCCGCTGGCCACCGTTCCGAAATCAAAGCGTCGACCGAGGCTGGTCTTGAGATAACCGACATTGGCGCCTGTGCCCTGAAGGGTCAGGTTCAGGTTCTGCGTATTCACTCCATCAAAGTAGCTGAAAACAAGGGCATTGCTGTAAGCGCTCAGAGCGGTCGGGTTGAAACCAAGAACAAGCGTGCAGCTGCTGCCTGGATTCAAGCTCGTGCTGCAGGTTCCGCCCTCACCCGGATAGCCGGTGGGGAAATAGAAGGGGCTCGTCAGGCCTGAAACCAATTGCAAGGCCGAGGCGGCGACCGTCCCCGTATTGGTGACGATGACGGGAAGATCATGCGGCAGATTCAAGGCGCGTGATCCAAAATTCAACGTAGGCGTGTTCAGGCCCAGCACTGCGACATCATTATCCAGGATTCCAAGGGTCAGAGGCGTGGCCTTGGACATGTAGGCTCCGAGGCCAAGGTCGACGATCAAGGTCTCCAGTGGCTCCAAGGTCGTATCATCCACGGCGGAAACTGTGAAGCTGACCTGGGATTGGCCATCCAGGAATTGAAGAGTGTTGGGCAGAGCATTGGTATCCACGCCGCGGATGGCCGTGCCTGAGTAGGCAAGATTCACGGTCAGCGCACCAACCGACGGCACCGCTCTTTGCACCGTGAAGGTCGCAGTCAAGGAACCGCCTTCTGAAATTTCCGTGCGGTTCACGCTCAAGCCGAGTTCATATATGGGGACGACCTTGTCGGTCCCTTGCTCGTTTTCCGTCAGGATGAAACCAACAGCATAGCTGGGAGCGTCCAGGAGTGCGGGCAGCTGGCTCTGTACGACGGCGAATATCGTTTTGCCATTGGTGCTCTGCAGGCTTGTGCGGGCATTGAGCTGCGTATCAAAACTCTGGCCGAGGGGCAGGACATAATTCACGCCCGCGACTTTCACGCGCTGGAGTCCAATCACGCAGCCGCGATCGAATTTATAAAGCTGAATGGTCTGCGGGCCCGTTGCGCTATAGGTCGCAGCATTGCCGCTGGCGCAACCGCTCAGGCGGTAGTCGACTTCCTCGATGGCGGAGAC
Organism: Oligoflexus sp.; assembly: GCF_035712445.1. NCBI lineage: Bacteria > Pseudomonadati > Bdellovibrionota > Oligoflexia > Oligoflexales > Oligoflexaceae > Oligoflexus > Oligoflexus sp. The sequence goes on from NZ_DASTAT010000038.1 coordinate 7,075, forward strand.
CAGGGCCATGATGGTCCGCGACGAAGAGCCCGAGCCCATCATCACGCCGAGCTGCACTTCGACATCAGCCTTGGCTTTTCCCATTTCGCTTTGCTTGGACAGGGTGGTGGTCGTCGTTCCGTCTTCAGACACGGCTTCAGGAGCCACCTGCGACTGCTGAGGAAAGCAGCCAGCAAGGAGCGAGGCCAGGATCAATCCCAGCCAAACCTTACTTCGTGGTTTCTGAAGTAGAGACATTCTTAACCTCGTCCGCTTAGAGTATCCTTCGGCAATCCTGGGTAGGACTGAAAAAGAATTCAAAAATAAGTGAAAAGGTTAAGTCTTACAGGTTCTTACGTAGAATGTCGTGCGGGTATTAAATTCCGGCCCTCGGTCGGAAGTATTAGGAATTTTCCTTGGCTTCTTACTGAAGGGCAGAATCGTTTCAGAGGATCGCATACTGAATGGGTTTGAACGCATAGTTGTTCGACTGCTCCGCTGAGCAGGCTGTCAAGCCCACGATCAGATCCATTTCCGCACGGATGATAATGGAATCTCCGGCGCGACTCTTCGGTGGTTCGACTTTAAGTTCGCCGGTCTGGCCATCTATAACCACGTTCATGAAAACGTTGAAGGTCACAGGGATGGCATCACCATGGATGCCAAAGGGAGCGAGCGCTTCCACAAGGTTGCCAAAGCAGCCGCGATGCGGCTTTTCATGGCCGTAGATGATGCGAAAGGTGTCCTGGCTACATGGCGTTAAAAGAAAGTCATGACGTCCCACGGTATCTTCGATCATGTGGAACATAACGCGGCTGCGATTGGAATAGAAGGCATCGCCTTTGGTCAGAAAGAGGCGGCTTGCATAATCCAGGGTACGGCCCGAGGAAAGGTGTTCAGCCTTGTCAGCCGCGTTGAAGCAGATGAGATCGCAGACCTGCTCTCCATGCGGATCTATGATTTTCAGTTCCTGCCCGGCTTTTAAGGTGAAGGCCGTTCCGCTGCGGGGAAGAATGGTGCTGGTTCTCTCAGTGAGCATGTTTTTCAGCCTTTTTCTTATGGAAAGGGCAGGTCCAGGCCCCTTCGATGTTGCGGCCACTGTATTGGATCGCTTCCGAGCGCGTGCCAAAGTCAAGCAACATGGGATTGACCGATCCAGCCAGGGCCGTGTCACGCCTCCGAATGATCTGCCGCATGGTATGATAGCGACCATCGGCGCGCAAGCGTTCAAACTGCTCATGCAGATTAAACACCAGAGCCGGATAGGGAAGACGCCGGGCCGGACGCGAGGCGCCGGGATGCATACCCACGATATAAAAGGCCTTGCCCGCAAGGCTGAAACTGAAATTTTTATCGTCGGGATCGTCGCTCACCGATTCATCCCAGTCGGCGTCGTCGAGTTCATGAAGACTGTTCAGTCTGTTCCAAAGAGCTTTTTCAAACTGCTCCTCGGTCAAAGAAGGTGTCTCGGGAAACGCGGCAATGAAACTCCGGAAGCCGGGGCCGGATTCCCCGTTGCGATGGGAATCATCGTTGCGACAATTTTGAATATAGGTCTTGAGGCTCTCAAGGAGAGCCTGGTCATCATCGGCGGAAAGCAGCGATTGACCTTCGAAGATTTCAATCTGAGCCTTGGACAGCGCGGTCTTGGCTCCGACGCAGGGAAAGGCTTTGTGACCAATATACTCTTCGATGTTTTGTTTTAAACTGTGCATGGACATCCTCTCTATGCAAGGACCAACAGCGTATCCTTCGCAAGAAGCATTCCTTCGCAAAAAACGGATAACCTGCTTGAAAAACTCACGTGCGGGACTTTAACAACATGGGGTCGTGAGACGACAGAGCGAAGGTCTGAGCCTGCACAGAGAAAAATATGTCAAAAGTTCGTGATTAGGAAAAAATAATATCGTAAAATCAATGTGTTGAAAAATAATTACGAACAGGCTGCAATATTTTCGCGAATAATCCGTTGTATAGAACGAATGATCACGGAGGCCTTCATGTCCAAAGAGGATCGGTTCCCCGAAGCGGAGATATTGGAGCGGCTCACGCTTCTGCGGAAAAAAGCAGGACTCACGCAAAAAACCGTGGAGCACAAGCTCGATTGGCGTCAGGGGACTCTTTATGATTATGAGAAAGCGCGCTTGAAAATCAGTCTGGAGGCCACCTGGTCTCTTTTGAAACTTTATGGAGCCAATTGGCAGGAGCTTTTTCCTGAGGGGCAAAGTCCAGCCCCGACAGATGGGGTGGGCGTTTGGATGGGGCCGATGGTGCAGCTGGGGCTTGTATTTCCCGCGATGCAGGACATGATCCAGGCGATTCGCCGCGATCCTATTATTGCCGCGGAGATTGGTCTGGAGGAGATGACGTCGGCGACGCCCGTGCTGCAGCTTCTTCTGGAGCGTCTGACCGAAACCCAGCGTCGGGATTATTTTTTGGAACTGTGCCGCTATGTGAATTCCCTGATGACGGCTGATCATCGCATTCGCATCGAGGAAAAGCAGGCGCGGGATATTCTTTTGGCTCATGCCCCGATCGTGCTGGATGAAAGGGAGAAAGCCAGCCTCCTGCGGGCCTTTGAATCCCGATATCTTGGCAAGGGGCTGGAGCGGAAATTTCCCAAGGAAGCGCAGAAGCATCTGCTCCTTTGGATCCTTTACATCATGGCCTTGAGCGATGGTGAGCTGAATCATCATGAAGAGGCCTACATCGAGGCCGTGGCCGAGAACATCGAACTGAAGAAGTCTTCGCTGCATTTCATACAGGGACAGGTGCTCAGTTTTCATAGAAAGGACCGTTCATGAGTCAAACCCTTTTTTGGACCCTCCTGGCTTTGGTCTGCCTCCTGGCGGAATTCGTGGTGCCGGGAGCCGTGCTGGGCTTCATCGGTGTGGCCGCAGCCCTGGTCGGACTTGCGGAATACCTGGGCTGGGTGGAAGGCTGGCTGCCGTCCTTGACCCTGTTCTTCGTCTGCTCGCTCTTTCTCGTGCTGGTCGTCCGCAGTTTTTTTCTGCGGCTCTTTCCCGGCGATACGAAGGTGGAAAATGTGGATGAAGACGCCGACGCGCGCGGAGCCCTGGTGGATGTCATCCACGATATCACCCCGGCTCGGCATGGCCGCATTCGCTACCGGGACAGCACCTGGGAGGCGGAAAGCGAAGAAACCATCCTGAAGGGCGAGAAGGCTGTGATCGTGGCTCGCTCCGGACCCTTATTTATTGTGCAATCAATGGCGAAAGGAGATCAGAAGCCATGACCGTGCTTACAGTTCTAACCCTCATTTTCCTGATTTTTGTCTACCTCACCGTGATCGTGGTGCCGATGCGCGAGGCCGTGGTCATCGAACGGCTTGGCCGCTTCTTGAAGGTCGGGCAGCCGGGCCTTCATATCCTGACGCCTTTGATCGATCGGGTGGCCTATCGGCACGAGACGCGGGAGCAGGTCCTCGATATCCCGCCGCAAAGCTGCATTTCGCGGGATAACATTCAGATCGAGGTGGATGGGCTCCTTTATCTGAAAGTCGTCGATCCCAAGCTCGCGAGCTACGGGATTGCCAACTATCAGCTGGCCGCCATCAACCTGGCCCAGACCACGATGCGCTCCGAGGTCGGTAAACTGAGTCTGAGCGAGACCTTCTCGGAACGCGATGCCCTGAATGACAAGATCGTCGAAGAGATCGATGCGGCCTCGAATTCCTGGGGCATCAAGGTCCTTCGCTATGAGGTCATGAATATTCAACCTTCGACGCACGTCGTCGCGACTTTGGAAAAGCAGATGGAAGCGGAACGGGAGAAGCGCGCGGAAATCACCCTGGCCACCGCGGAAAAAGAAGCGCGCATCAATCTTTCCGAAGGGGAGCGGCAGTTTGCGATCAATATTTCCGAAGGCGAGAAGCAGAAGAAGATCAACGAGGCAATCGGCAAAGGCCAGCAGATCACTCTGATTGCGACCGCCACAGCCGAGGGTATGACCATGGTTGCCGAGGCGATCAATCAGGCCGGTGGTGCGACGGCTGTGAAGATGAAGCTGGTGGATCAGTTCGTCGATGAACTCGGCGAAATCCTGCAGCACGCGGATGTGTCCGTGGTGCCGGCAGAGCTGGCCCGGGTGAAAGGCATCTTCGAAGGCATTGATCTGGTGACAAACCCTTTGCATACTCCAACGTCGAGGTAAAACCATGGACTTCATGGATCTGATCAATCTGGTTTTCTGGGGCGCTTTATTTTTGGTGATCGTGGTCAAGCTCATCGGCTCGATCCGGCTGGTTCCCACGCAGTCGGCTTATATCGTCGAGCGGCTTGGGAAATACCATAGGACGCTGGGCCCGGGCTTTCACGCTATGGTCCCTTTCATCGACAAGGTTCCCTATAAAGTGGACCTGCGCGAGGAGGCCATCGAGGTGCCGCCGCAGGAATGCTTTTCCAAGGACGAGGTGCATGTGACCGTCGATGGCGTCATTTATCTGTCGGTCACCGATCCCACCAAGGCCTGCTATGGCGTCACCAATTATCGCTATGCCGCCGTGCAGCTGGCGCAGACCACAACGCGCGCGGTGATTGGTACGCTCGATCTGGACAAAACCTTTGAAGAGCGCTCGACCATCTCGGCCCGTGCGGTTTCGGTTTTGGATCAGGCGGGGCAGGCCTGGGGCATTCGCGTTCACCGCTACGAAATCAAGAACCTGCGTCCGCCGGAAAGCGTGCGCGTGTCGATGGAAAAGCAGGTGACGGCCGAACGGAATCGTCGCGCCATGCTCGCCAAGAGCGAGGGTGATAAGCAGGCGAAGATCAATCTTTCTGAAGGCAAAAAGCGGGAGATGATCAACCTCTCCGAAGGTGAAATGCAAAGGCAGATCAACGAAGCGGAAGGTCGGGCGGAAGAGATCAGGACTTTGGCTAAAGCTACAGCGGACTCCATCTCCAAGATCGCGACTGTCCTGCAGCGCGAAGGTGGAGAGGAGGCTTTGAAACTGCAGATTGCCGAACGCTATCTGACAAAGCTATCTCACCTCGCCCGTAAAGGAACGCAGGTGGTGTTGCCAGCGCATCTGGCTGATATCAACAGCTGGCTTCGGATTGTTGACCTGGATCCCAAGGTCAAAAAATAAATCCGACAGCCGACATCACGCGCGGAACGAGCTATCCAGCTTCACCAGCATGGATTTCTCGGCCGCCGAGATGGTAAAACCAAGTCCCATAAAGCCGCCGGCCGCGGCGGCTATAAATTCAGCGCGGTCCATGATCCGCGTTTTCCATTCCAGAAAGGTCTGCGCGTCCATCACTTCCCGAATGCCCCGCGCATAGATTTCCCAGACCCCGAACAAGGATGAATCCGGAGCCTCGTTCAGCCAGCTCACCAGAAGTTCGTAAGCCGGTTGAGTTGGGATCAAATCATGATCCGCCATGGCCTTCATGATGGCTGCACGTTCCGGTGCTTCCATGGCTCCATCGGCCCAGGCCGTTAAAACCAAGGGCACGAGCGGCAGAGCAGCGACCGTTGCCGCGGTGACGTCATGTTCCAGAAGGTCGTTCAGGATGGATTCATTGGTAATGCCGGACACCTGCGCAAGTTGGTGGCGTGCTTCCGTTCGTTCCTCCGCCACTCGCAGATGATGCAAGATGTCGGAAGTTTGATGAACAAAAACGCTGTCTGAAGCTGCGCTGTAACCGAGTTCCCTATTTTCATGTATCATCTGCGACTCCTTCATAGGTGGATAACAAGAGCCTGCCGATGAGTGTATAGGAAAACCAAATGAGACATCCTTAAGATAATGGAAAAGGCCGCAAAGATTTTCATACCTCGGCGGGGGCGTCGCGACCAAAGAGTGGAGCGCTCTCCGTTGCCTCCTCTTTGGTAAAGAGACTGTAAACGATAGGCACCACATAAAGGGTCAAGGGCGTTGAGAAAAACACGCCGCCGATCACAGCCATAGCCATGGGAATCCGGGTTTCCGACCCTGGCCCGAGGCTCAGGGCTGCGGGAATGGCCCCGACCACCGTGGCCAGGGTCGTCATCAGAATGGGACGCAGACGCAGGCGCCCGGCATCCTGAATGGCATGATACAGCCCATAACCTTGTTCGCGCAGCTGATGGGTAAATTCCACGAGGAGGATCGAGTTTTTCTTCGCAATCCCCATGAGCAGGATCAATCCGATCATGCTGTACATATTCAGCGACTGACCTGTCCCCCAAAGCGCTAAAAGCGCGCCGGAGACGCTGAAGGGCAGGGCCATGAGTATGGTCACGGGGTCGATGAAGCTATTGAACTGCGAGGCGAGCACCATATAGGACACGATGATGCCCAGCGCGAGTGCGATCAGAAAACTCTGGAAGGATTCCTGAAAACTTTCCGAGGAGCCGGTCAGATCCACAAAGTATCCAGCGGGGAGGACACTGGCCGCTTCGGTTCGTACGCGTTCCAAGGCAGCGGCCTGGGATGCGCCCGGGGCAAGGCCCGAGGTCACGACGATGCCGCGCTGCCGGTTTTCACGGTAAATGGTCAAGGGTCCGTCGTCGCTGACGATCTTCACCAACGACTGCAAAGGAATCAACTGACCCCGATTGTTGCGCACCTGAATGGACTTCACCACATCCACGGAATTTCGCGTTTCCTTTGGAAGACGGACCATGATGGGGTAGCGGCGACCGCCCTGGGAGTAGTTGGCTGCGCGGGTTCCACTGAACATGGTGTTGAGCGTGCTGGCGATGGTTGCGACGTCAACGCCGTAGCGGAGGGCCGCGGCTCGATCGGGCATGACATGCATTTCCGGAATCGCGTTCAGGTTATCGGCATTGACGCCGGTATAGAGTCCGGTGGCTTCGAGTTTTTCAATCAGGCTCTTGGTGGCCTTGCGCAGCTCTTTATCATTGGGACCTTTGACGGTGAATTCGACAGGCTGTCCGCCGCCTCCACCAATGCCTTGCGAGAAACTGGCCCGCACGAAACCTTTGACGCCGGAAACTTTTTTGATGGCATCCCGCAAACCCGCTTCGATGACTTCGAGTTTCCACTCGGGGCCGCGTTCCTTGGGTTTGCCAAAGATGACGATGACGGTGCCTGAGTTATTGCGTCCCGCGCCGCCGAAGCCGCCGATGGACGAGAAATAACGCTGCACGAAGGGGAGTTTTTGAATTTCGGCTTCCACCTCTTTCATTTTCGCATCAGTGAATTCCAAGGACGAACCTTCGGCGGTTTTCACCGAGACGAAAGCCCGGCCCTCATCAAGAGGAGGCGCGAATTCTGTTTTCAGGATTTTGACGGTGTAAAGCGAGCCGGCGAAAGCCAGAAGAGAAAGGATGAGGTAAACCCAACGGAAACGCAAGGCATGGCCGAGACTCCGTCCATAGGTGCGTCCCAGCCAGTCCATGGCAGCTTCGAAGCCCTTGCCAAAGCGCGTGCGGCGCGTGCCGTCGCCTTTGAAGCGGGAGATGCGCATAGGGGCCAGGGTCAGGGATTCGATCATGGACAAAAGAACAGCGACCGAGATGGTGACGCCGAATTGAAAGATAAAGCGGCCGACGATGCCTTTGATAAAGGCGATCGGTAAAAAGATCGCGACGACGGCCGCTGTGGTGGCAAGGATAGCGAGCGTGATTTCCTTGCTGCCGGTCAGAGCGGAACGGACGGGATCCTTGTCGGTCCTGCGGTGGCGGAAGATGTTTTCAAGGACGATGATCGCATCATCCACCACGATGCCGATGGCCAGGGAAAGACCAAGGAGAGTGAAGGTGTTCAGCGTGAAATTCAGCATTTTCAGAACGATGAAACTGCCGATGATCGAAGTGGGGATGGCCAGGATGATATTGAAGGTGGCAATCCAGGAACCCAGGAACAGCCAGCAAACGAGTGAGGTCAGGGCCGCCGACAGAACGATCGTCACCACCAGCTCTTCGACCGATTCGCGAATGAAGGAGGTGCTGTCGAAGTTCACTTCAAGGCTGGTGCCGGCCGGCAGTATCTTATTCAGTTCCTCTATTTTGACTTTCACAGCGTCGGCGACGGCCACGGCATTGGAACCGCGCTGCTTTCTGATGCCGATCGTGGCCGTAGTTTCGCCATTCACGCGGGAAATACGGCGAATTTCGTCGGTGCCTTCATAGACATTCGCGACCTGTCCGAGCGTGAGACTCGTATAGATGGGTCCACCGCCGCGGCGGGTGATCTGCAGTTTTTTGAGTTCTTCAGCGCTGCCGACTTCGCCCAGAACGCGCAGGGCCTGCTCTTTTTCACCAAGGGTCAATGCCCCGGCGGGAAGCTCGTTATGCTCGCGCTGGATCGCCTGCACGACATCGTCGGCGGTGAGTTCATAGGCTTTGAGTTTATTCAGATCCAGGTCCACGCGAATCATGGGCTCGATGTAACCGAAGACGGTGGCCTCGGCGACGCCGACGACCGAGGACAGGGGATCTTGAATGCGTTCCTTGATCAGGATCATGAGTTCACGGGGGGAAAGCTTGCCGGCCTTCACCGCGAGGAACATGATGGGGCTGTCTTCGGGATTGCTCTTGGAAAGAATAGGGGGATCAAGGCCCTTCGGTAAAAACTGCTGCGCGCGACTGATGCGCGACTGCAGCTCCTGAATCGCGATATCTATGTCCTGGCCCAGTTCGAATTCGACGCTGATATTTCCCGAACCGGTGCGGATATCGGAGGTCAGAGTCTTGATCCCGGGAACGGCGACGACAGCCGCTTCCAAGGGTTCGATCACATCCTTTTCAATCACCTCGGGCGCGGCACCGGGATGGCTCACGCTGATGTTGGCGACGGGAAAATCCACGTCGGGATTCAGGCTGACGCCCATTTCCCGATAGGCGAGCGCACCGAAGAAGATGAGCCCGAACATCAGCATCCACGTGAAGACATGGTTCCGTATCGAGAGTTCGGAGATATTCATGGCTGGCCTGCCTTCGGCAGACCGCGGACCTGCAGCTGAGCTTCGACATAAGCGAGTTTCGCGTCATAGATGGCCTGATCGCGGTTGCGTTTGATCTGCAGCCGTTGATCGAGGGCCTGCATCACTTCGAGGTTGGTCAAAAGACCATTTTCAAATTCATTCTGCTGAAGTTTAACGTTGCGTTCGGCGGCGGCGAGAGCCTGATCGTAGAGTCGGATCTGCACAAGGCCATCGCGGAAGGCCTGCTCGGCCTGCTCACGAATCAGGGTATTTTCCCGGGTTTGAAGCGATTGCGTGACGTTGGCCTGGCTGCGTTCGATGACGGCTGTGCGGACGTTAGCGTCCACTTCTCCGGCATCATAGAGCGTCCAGGTCAGCCCCACACCGAAACTCAAACGGTTGGCCTGTTCGCCATCGGGGAAGGGATAATTCCAGGCATGCGCAGCGATCAGATCCACGCGGGGTTTATTCACGGAGCGGGCTTCCTCGATCCGGCTTTCCGCAAGGGCCACGCGGGCTTTGGCGGCTTCCACGGTGGGCAAAACTTTTTGCTGGGTCGGGTTGAGTTTAAGGTCAGCAAGGTTCAGTCGGTCGGTTAAGACAAGAGGTGGCGTCTGTCCGGTAAGCCAGGCGAGGCGTCTCTGCGCTATATCCCTTTGCGAGGCCGCGGCTTTGATTTGAGCGATGATGGCATCGAGCTGCGTCTGAGCCGCCAGGACCTCGGCATCACGCGAACGGCCGATGCGGGCGCGGGCTTTCAGGGTGCGTATGCGTTCGCGGTAGATGCGTTCGGATTCGTGGAGGTTGCCGATGTCGGCTTCACTGCCGATGATCTGATAAAAAAGTTCGGCGATCTGCAGATAGAGTTGCTCTTTCTGCGCCTCCAATTCCCAGCGGGCTGCCGTCGTCAGGTATTCCACGCTCTGCAGCTGCGCCTTGATGCCTCCGCCTTCATAGAGGGGATGCCGCAACTCGGTTTGCAGAGAGGGTTGCCAGTCGCCGCGGATATTGGAGCTGCCCACTTTGGAATAGACGCGATCAAAGTCACCATTCAAACGGAGGCGGGGTCGGGTCCGCGTTCGGATCGCTTCGCCGGTCTGCTGGGCGCGTTCCACTTCAAGTTGTCCAAGAGTCAGGCTTTCCGATTTTTTGACGGCGAGATCAAAGGTCTGATCGAGAGTAAAAGCCGCTGAGGCCTGGCCGCATAAAGCCCAGGCCAGCAAGGCCGGAGCAATCTTGAGGGAGCGATTCATGGTGATCCTTTTCCAACAGCACGAGGGGAACTTTGAAGGTTATTCTTTAGCATTCGCACTTCCGCCTGGCGAGGGAAGAGTCGCAGTCTGGATACGCGAAGGCCGGCCTCCTCAGAATCCCGTAGCAGAAGTGAGAGAAGGATGAGGAGGTTTTAGTGTCAATTTGACTTTTAAACGCTGGCGAGGCCTATCATCGAACGCTTGAGGCCCGTGATCAGCGCGTCCAGGGCCAGCTCTGTGGCGGCTTCATCGCTCATGTCGGGGCTTTTAAAAATTTCAACCAGATCGACCAATGTAAACGGGCCCTCGGGGGCTTTCAGAAGGTTCTGAATATTTTCCGGGCAGTGGTCGAAGAGGATGCCTTCTTCATTGCGCGTTATCAGAATGGGTGATGTCGCCAGATCGGGCGGCGGCGGCACTTCGCCAGATTGCAGGGTTGTATACACGCTGAGCACGTCCCAGTTTAGATGAAGGAGACGATGCTCATTGCGGAGAACGAAGCTCGCTGTGTCCCATTCATCGGGGGTCCATTGCAGAAGAACGCCCAGCTCCAGCGGAGGATGCACAGGGTCCGGCTGCATAGCGAGTTCCATATGCGCGGCATCGAAGGCGGCGAGTTCGGCGATCAAGGCCTGGGGGACACCGAAGTCGATGCCGATCGGGTGCTCCATCAGGAACGTGGGCAGCTGGGTGCCGGCGCCGTTGATGGAGAAGTGTTCTGGGGGGATGTGGCGAATGTATTGGGAGACGATTTCGGCCATCGCATCGTCTTCGACGATGGCGTGGAGTGTTTGAAAACTTTTCTGGAGGGCATCCAGAAGGCCGAGAAAATGGTTGTTTTGATAAGCCTCAAGGCCGAACTCGGGTTTGACCCGGGTGTCCTGTAAAAGCTCCGTGATTGCATCGTGTGACGCTTCCCGCCGCAATATTCCGAAGAGTTTGGCCTGATGAGATTCGAGGCTGTCATGACATGTGGCACGAATCTCGGGAACGGAAAGGGGTTGACGCTCGCGTGCTGGCGCTGTCTGCGCTTCTGCTGCGTGTTGTCGGGCGGTGTCCAATTCCTCGCCGAGGCGTGCGAGCGATGGAAGTTTGCCATCCCATTCGATGAGGCTAGGAACTCCCGGGAAGAGTTTGATGGCCTCACGATAAAGTTTCCAGACTTCATCAGGAACGGGCTGATCGTGGGTGTCAATGCAGATATCCGGGTTTACAGAATGTCCAGCGAGATGGAATTGACCCACGTATTCAGGTTTCAGGCGATGAATATAGAGTTCAGGGTCCCAGCCGAGGTTCTTGCTGTTCACCATGCAATTGTTCAGGTCCAAAAGAATGCCGCAACCTGTGTGTTCACACAAGGCGTTGAGAAAATCAGGCTCATGCATGTCCGAAGCACGGAAATCAATGTACATGCTAGGATTTTCCAGCAGCATCGGCCGTTTCAAAACATCCTGCACCTTTTGAATGCGAGCAGAGATATGCTTCAGGCTTTCCTCGTTCAAAGGGAAAGGCAAAAGATCGTAAGCCTGCTGACCTTTCCACGAGGTCCAGCAGAGGTGGTCGGTGACCATGGCAGGCTGGAGCCAGTCCATCAGCTCCTTGAGAAGTTTCAAATAACGCTCGTTCAAGGGGTCATATCCGGCAATGCCAAGTCCTATGCCGTGCGTGGCAATCGGATAATCGGCGCGAATTTTTTCGATATGCCGGCGTGGGCGTCCACCGATGCCCATGAAGTTTTCGCTGATAATCTCCAGCCAGTCGATTTTGGGAGTGTTTTTTGCGTGAAAATCCGGGTAATGCGGAGGACGAAGCCCAACCCCGAAACCAAGTTCATGCAGCATGGAGACCTCAGGAAGGAAAAGGGGAGCCTAGGGCTCCCCTTGTGGAATCATTTGTGTTCGTGACCGTGAGCTTTGCCTTCTTTGGGTGCTGCGGACTTATCGGCAGCTTTCGCAGTCCAGTTGCCTTTGGCCTCTTTGCATGCAGCAGCATCTTTTACGCCTTCACGGATTTTGCCGCCGCAACCTGGTGCGCAGGTTCCCACGCATTCCATTTCGCCGCTGGCTTTGGCTGCAGCTGCTGGAGCAGCTTTCTTGTCACCAGCATTGGCCTGCGAAGCAAGAACAGTCAGAGCCGCGGCAGCGAACATACCCAATTTCTTAGAATCCATTGAACTTCTCCGATCAGAAAGTTTTCGAATGAAGGTGATTATATGGGATTTTTATCTTAGGAATGAAGGGAAAAGTTATCAGGAGGGGTGTCAATTGGTCTGACAGGTGGATAGAAACCAGTTCCGCGACCTAACTTTAGTGTTTCTTCTGGCGCGTGTAACCCTCTGTTTAAACTTTGGAATATTAAAAATTAGGAGACTTTTGCTTGTTTATTCCCTGGCAAGCGTTCTGCAAGTATACCTTCGTTGAAGTTGTGCTTGCGGAGTTGATACAATGCGTTTGATTTCTCTCCTGTCATCGTCTCATCAGCGAATCCAAAGTATTTTGCGATCGACCTTCCACGAATCTTGGAGCGCGGCGACCTTATCCCTGATACTTGCAATTGTATGTGTATGCTCGTTGGGGTGCGAGCGAGTAACCAACACTATTACAAACGTGCGCCTGGACTGTGGAAGCGACGTCAAGTGGCAGGATCCATATGTGAAATTCGTCGACGCCATTGGAAATCCTCTGCCACTGGCGATGCTGGAGTACCGTTCCCTTGAAGGCGAATCGACTCAGGCTTTGAATATTAGCAGCAAGGGTTGTCTTGCCTTGGACAAACCTGGCCTTTGGCTGATACGTCACCGTGAGAAGCCGGAAGGCTTAATATTGGATTTTTCAAAAGTACGTGGTTCCACTGTATTGAGCCTTCAGGATATATCAGGGGAGAATCTTAAGCCTGTCTGCCCGGCTTATGAAGTTGGACGAAAGTTAGATCTGCGCACCGTGCTGGACAGTCAGGCCGGGCACGACTTGAGAGGGTATGAAATCAGTTTCTCGATAGAATCTGACAAAATACAGAAAACCTGGCCTAGACAGAATTTTTCCATGTTGCAGAGTATTGAACTGGCTGGCGTCTTTCCCGAGGGGGAAATTAAGCTTGATATTCGTGTCACCAATAATTTTCGTACTGGTGAACAAACTGCGAAAATCTGCTCTGTAAAGTTTGACTATACAGGTCCGATTATCAGCACATCCTTGGCCAAAGGACAGAACAAAGCCTATAAAGGGCGCCCTTTTGTGGCGTTGAGTTCTGATCAGGATGTGCGGTTTACGTCATCTGCTGATGACTTTCAATCTTTCGACATATGCTATCACAAGCTGTCTGAGTGGGATCTAGGTAACTTGAATGAATTGTTTCCTCTGTGTGATAAACCAGTACGTATTCCTGCGGACCGCCCAGTTCCCTTTGAGTCGCGTAAGGGCTTTTGGCAGCTTGCCTACCGAGGAGTTGATGGAGCGGGAAATGTTTCGGAATGGTCCCAGCCGATGGTGATCTTAATTGAACAGCAAAATGCCAGATTGCACTTGATAAACAAAGCAACCAAGCAGGCTTCTAATCTTGACCGTGATGGCTATCGGTATACTCCATATTCTATGCTAGAGGCGTTGGATATTTATCATGACTGGCAAGACCTCCCAACTTCGTTCGAACGCGATCAGCTTGAATCTTCGATTCTTTTGACCATGCATAGACCCTGGATGGAACCTAGCGTCGCAGTTCCCTTGCGAGTCGCTCTCCTCAATCATTATCCTAAGGTTGCCTTTCCGATCGCGCATGGTAAAAAATTTGTCTCAATTGAAGGTGTTTTCGAAACAGGCAAAGACTATTTTTTTAAGGCTACTCTCGTTGACACGCAAACATTGCTGGAGAGGAGCTTGCCAGCGCCCAGATATTTGCCGAGTGGCTGGCAGGTGTCCAAAGATGGGACCAAATTTTTTTGGTTTACTATTAGTGGAGTTCATTACGGTAAGCTCACAGGCGATGAAGTCAAAGTTCAAGAACTCAACTTTGAAGATGACTACGTTTCTTCAGTGCGTTTCATTAAAGATGATGCAGAGCTTGCTATTGTTACTACGCGTCATAAAAACAAGATAACTTATTATCAAGCGGGCGAACAATTAGTAGAGTCAAATTCGGAACTTCTCCCCATTGATATTTGGAGCAGTAACATCGTTCCTAGTGTGGTTCGTTTAACAGAGGATGCACGCAGTATTTGGATGAAAAATCTAGAGATGAACAGCCTTGAGGGATGGTCTCTCTTTGAGAGCGAAGGAAGAAAAGCCTTGGATTTTGATCCTGCTCTCATCCCGAATTTTTCAATTAGCTCAGATAGCATAAGGGTTCTAGATTCGGATACGCATCTATTCATTACCTATACCTACGATAGATTTCCGTTTTGTAGCTACTATTACTATGATTCTAATCAACCCGATCGCTTGAAATCCCAGCGGCTTCTGGAAGCGATGCCGTGCTTTGCAAATGACGATGGAACCCCTCTAGGAAGTGAAGTGTGGCTGGCAGGTACCAATGATATTGCGGCCTTTATCTATAAGCCAGGGTCGGCTTCCTTTCGTAAATCCGTATTAAGTTCTGAACTGCCAGCAGGCACTATTGAGTTTTCCAGTGATCGGATGATCACCAGGTCTGGGCGTTGGATGTTCAGCGGGTCAAAAGAAAAAGACTTGGCGCAACCCAGCCTGACAGGTGGGCATGTCAGAGCTTGGACTAGAAGCGAAACAGGCGACTTTGTGCAGTTTGCAGAATTTGGGGGATGCGGTGAGATAAGAGACCCCAGAGAATTTCAATTCGATGAGGCCAACTTGGTTCTTATTCATGCTTGTCACAGCATTGAGAATGATATATTGGTGTGGAGCCTCGCAGAAAATCCACCCAGGCTGATCGATGTTCTGGATATCGGAGATGCAGTTACAAGCACGTTGATACTGTCTGACAGACTTCTGGTTGGTTCGAACAAAGGTGAACTTCACTTCTATAAACTTAACGGAAAAGAAAAGCCAGACTTTGAGAAGAAGGTTAAGCTTGTTGACCAGCCGATTGCGAAGCTGACATACGATAAAGAACTTGGGCGCCTTTATACAACTGAGGCACGCGGTGAAAAGCCGCTCAAGATATGGCGGCTCAATGAACTAAGTGAGCCGATTATGTCTGTACCAGCTCTTCCGAGGGAAAATCAGCGAACGGTGTTGTCCGACGACCTAAAGTATCTGGCAGCTTCGTCAGACCAGGATACTCGAGTTGTAATTTGGAATACAGAAGATATGTTGCCTTTAACCTTTTATGAACATTCCGATGCAGTAATGGATATCGCTCTTATCGGCAAATCCTCACTTCTGGTGTCCGGGTCTAGTGGAGGTGAATTGAAAATCTGGGATATCAAGAATCCGGAGTTTCCAGCAGTAAGTTTTACGCCCGCGTTGACGGAAGCTATTAGGAATATAGCTGCTGTTCCCGGAGTGAATGAATTTGTCGTGGAGACAGCAGAATCAGAGATGTTTCATTATAAACTTCAGTCTATGAAACACATCATCAACAAGACTTGCGAAGCTCTGCGGATATATTTGCACTACACGCAAGAAACCTACCCAAAACAGGCCGCATTCTGCAAAAGTCAGGCGCTTGCTCGATAAGCTCAATCGGGAGAATACTCCCGATTGACTAGTCTCGGCTTAGAGCAAAGCCACAATAATCTCCGCCATGATCTTCGCATCCGCCGGTGGCACACCGTTCTTCACCAGGAAGGTGATGATCGGCAGTTCGGCCCAGTTTTCCAGGTCCTCAAGAAACTTCGCAAGTTTGTCCGCATACTTCCCAATCCACTTCCCGGCCTTGGGGCTGACCTTGGAGACGATCTTCTTCACTACGGGGCCGCCGTGTTTCAGACCGATGATGATCAGTTTTTTGGCAAAGGGGATTCTGAGTTGATCCTGGCCTTCGTTAGTGGACGTGGAGGCGTTGTGCGCGGCGAGCGAAGCCACGAGGTCTGCGTACACAGCCTGATCGAGGGTTTCCAAAACTTCGGCGGGGATCTCGACGGACAGGGTGCCGTCGCCGTTTTCCGTCACATAGGAAGAGACGGTTTGAAACGTTTCGGTAAAGAGAAGGGAATCGTCCTGGGTGACGACTTCGCTGCCGTCAATGGCTGGGTTGGCCATGGCCAGGGTCTGCGTGAAAGCGATACCGAGTGCGAGAACAGCATTCAAACCTTTTTTCTTCATTTTCATGAATGACTCCGAAAGTAAGATGTTTCCATTCCGATTGCAGGCTGGAAAGTAAGGGAAAAAGCCGAAGGCGGATAGAGCGGGAAAGCTTCAGGGACCTGAAAATGTTTTCCAGTGGAAAACATGGGGGATTTTTTGGATGCGGGGTTTACTTCTTCACGATCTCAAAATCACGCGCAACGGCATCGACTTTGCGGAAATTCTTGACGTTGGCGCTTCTCAGAAGACTATCGATGTATGTTCGAAAATCATGCAGCGCCTTTTCCTTGCGCAGAGCCTCATTGAGCCGCCTCTGGCGATCCGCCGGCAGCTTTTTGGAAATACCCAGGTACACATGCATGCTAAATTCCTGGAAAACACGGCATTCCAGCTCCAACCGTGTGTTGGTCGCCGCCAGGGAGAGGGCCAGGACTTCGGGATAAACATAATAAATGGCATCAATCCGCCCCTTATCCAGCATCGTCAGCATGCGCTGGGTGACCTCCTCGGGCGTGACGGGAACAAGTTCGTGGGCCTGCAGGGCGGGTGGAATGACAGTCGAGAGAAAATGCGCGATGCGAAGCGGAGAACGGGGAGGCACCTGAAAGGCCCCAGGCTTGCTGCAGACCGCGCTCTGAGCCTGAAATATGGGCACCTCGCTATAGTTGATCTGCTGGGCCCGCTCGGGCGTATGCAAGAGCGTGAGAAAGACATCAAGCTGCCCCTGCTGCAGCTGGATCAAAGCCCGATGGGTCGGCAGGTCCCGCCACTCAGGGGTATAACCAGCCTTGGCAAAGATGGGCTTCATATACTCGACAAGGTAGCCAACTGGCCCCTTGTCAGTTTTATGAACTATAGGATGATAGTCGATATATCCGATGCGCAAAGGCTCAGCCAAGGCCTGGGTAGCCAAGAGCAAGGCTGCAAGTTGAGCCCATAACTTCTGCACATTCGGGTCCACAGTGAGAGCGCAAGGTGAAAGCATATGCCAGCCAGTCTATCACCGGAAGCCGTAAGGCGCAATCAGGCTGTAGCCAGCCATGGATGAGTCTGCTGAGAATGAAACCCAAGAGTCAGATGCAGTTCCGTTCCGCTGCGGTCGGAACGTGCCCTGAGGCGAGCGTCGCCACCCTGCTGACGACAGAGAGCCCGAATGGCCGCGAGCCCCATACCGCGGCCGCTCGTTTCCGATACGGACTGCGCGGTGGAAAAGCCATCCATGAAAAGAATTTCGGTCAGATCACCCTCTGGATCCTGATTCATCTCCCGCGCTTTCGCCCGCAGTCCCTCCCAGTCCAAACCCGCGCCGTTATCCCGGATTATGATATGCGCTGCGTCATGATCGGAGTTTGCAGCCACTTCAAAATAAGGTGAGTCCACCTTCACACCACGCCTGCTTGGAAAGACAAAGCCATGATCAATGGAATTATTCAGAGCATGCATGAGGCACTGCTCCAGGACTCGCAGGCTTCCGTCGGTCCAGCGGGGAACATCATCCCTGACAACGCAACCTGCCCATGAAAGGCCTTCCTCTTTCAGACGCTGTTTCATCGCCGTCTGAACGTGATGCCAAACCCCAGCCAGATCAGAAGCCTCCTGCGAAGTCGGGCTCTGGCCTGAACCGATTTGCTTCAAAAGGTTGCGATAGACCTGAATGCTTTCTTTCAGTCCCTCGGCTTCGGGCGCATTTCTTTGAACCGAGTCTTCAAAGCTATGAAGAGCTGTGCTCAGAAGTGAAAGTCCAAGCCCTCGCGCCACGCCCTTGCAGGTATGAATGGATCGCAGCAGCTCGGGCGAAACTGTAATAATCTCAGTCCTGGGCAGTATCGCTTCCATCTGCTCCAAAAGAGCTGTCACGCGACTGAAGTGCGCGCGGGACAATTCCAAAAGGCACTGAGCCGCCCGCTCATGCTCTCGTTTCTCCTGCCGCATGGATTGCTCCAGGACCTTGCGTTCGGTGACATCGCGCATGCTGACGATCATGGAACGAAGATGGTGGTGACCGTCAAAGATCGGCTGCCAATGCATGGTATAAATACGCCGCTCAGGGCCATGGGCTCTGACAAGTTCCAAAGGCAGATGCGCCACGTTCAGGTCAAAAGCCAGACGCTCCTCGCCGAACATGGCCAGCAGACAGTGCCGGATCGTGGCGCAATCATCCTGCGAGAGCATGCTGCCATGAAGGACGGACTCAATGAAATCGGTGCCGACCGGATCCCGATCGTCCTGCCGAATATGCTGTAGAAAGGGCGAAACCGGCCCCCTTATTCTAAGATCCGAACCGACGATCAGGATCGCTTCATCAATGGAGTCGAGGATGTTCTGCAGCTTATTCTTGATGAGCCGCACCTCGCGCGAACGAAGAACGGCCCAAAGGCTCACCAGGATCACAAGGGTGGCGAGAAGAAGACCCATGATCAAAAACTGCTGGAGGCGCTCGCTTTCCTGGATACGGAGTTCTGCGATTTTCTGATCGCGCTCCAGAACCTTGTTTTTCTCCTGCTCCAGCTGCAAACCCACCCGTGCCGCCGCCTCGCTGAAACTTTTTTGCGAGCGTTCGGACAGCATCTTCTCCATATCCAGATAACTTTCATTGAGCAGGCGAAAAGCCTCTTCAAAACGCTTCAGCCCCACCAGCGCATTCGTGCGGGCGTCCAGAAGATTGCTGAAGGCCGGTTTGCCTTCCGCTTTCAGCATGGCTTCGCCCTGGTCCAGTATCGTCATGGCCTCGGTAAAGCGCTTCAGTTTATTCAGGGCCATCGCCTTGAAAATAAGGGCATTCACAGCCCTTTCGGTTTCCTTGATCTTGACGAAGATAGCGTAGGCTTCGGACTCTAGCTTGATCGTCGCCTCATACTGACCTTCGCGATAAAAAATATGGGCCTTTTTGTGCCGCGCGATCCCGATGGTCCAGAGATCCTGGATTCTTTCCGCATCCTTGATGGCCCGATCCAGATAGCTGAGGGCCTTCATATAGGTCTCGCGATCCTTGGAAGTCACCAACGCAAAGGCAATATTGGTCAGGATGGGATTACAGAAATAGGGATTGTCCTTCCCCTCGCAGGCTTCGGCTAAAATCTCCTGATAAAGCCGCAGGGACTCAGCGTCGCGTCCGGCCTCCTGGAAAACCAGGGCCACGATGGACTTTACCGAAGGGCGCGCCAGCGACCATTCCGGGAAAACCGCCGCGTTGAGTTCTTCGAGTGCGGCCAGGGAAAGTTCCAGGGCCTTCTCGATTTTTTGCTCATTCAGCGCGAGTTCTGCGTAATCTCCCAGCAGCCGGCTCGTAATGGTCGGCTGCTGCATGGCGCGGGATTTTTTGAGGAGGGCCTCATACCGAGCATCCAGTTCCTCGATACGATCACTCAGCCCGCGCTCGCGCACCCTTCGCTTCAGATAACCCATTTCATATTCGAGTTTTTCCCGGCTCTCCGGAATTCCTGGCAACGCGGCCTGGGCCTCTTCCATCCATTTTTTTTGCAGCGCCATGGACTCCGGGGCATCCAGATCACCCTGAAACAGCAGCATATGAACAAAAAGCGCTTTCAGCCAAAGACGGGGATTGTCATGAGGAGTCGCGTCCTGCAGATATTTTTCAAGCCGCTTTCCGACGACCAAGGGTGCGGCGTGCATGCTTTGTTCCAGTTCCTCGATGCTCTCCAAAGTCAGAGTTTGATCCTGGGCCGAGGCTGGCCCCATCAGAAAAAAGAGGAGGGCGAGGCGTGCGATCAGCATGGAGCGTCCTGGTCAGGTGTTATGCCTCCGATTATAGCAAAAAAAAAGAGCCCGTGGGACGGGCTCTGTTCACAAGAGATGGGGATCTATCGCACGTTCGTACCAAAAAGCTGAAAGACGGATAGGGGCAAGAAAACTCTATTGTTGTCTCGACCCGAGATTCAGCTTAGCTTGCGCACAAAAGACGAAGCTTGGGAGTGCCGCTGAGCAAGGCAATCAGATCAATGCCGCGACGCTTGTCTTTATCACTCAGCTCCAAACCGCAGCGGGTCCGGGCCTTCATCGTTGCCGCATCGCGCTCCGAGGTGCGGAAGCGAACATGCAGCGTGACGGGAGGGCGGGAATCAGGAAAGTGAATCTTCAGTTCAACCTCCTCATCTTGATTCAGATGAGTGTCCACAATTACACCCAACCCGCTGCGGCTGATGTCGATGGGCTCGACGGCGACGTTGTGGGCGCCAATCGCGAAGTTATAGCCATCGAAGCTGCCTTTCAGCTGGAAGCGAAACTCGCGGCGCTTGTCGGACCAGTTCATGGTCATGCTTTTTCTCCCTAGTGCTTGGCTTGAAATGCTTATCGCCACAAAGGGGTTTTGGCTTGAATGCGGTTTTTTGGTTAATCGGCCAATTGCCGTAACTTACAAAAGCCTGTTTGGGAAGCTGTTTGGGGCAAACTTGAGGTGCTGGGGGAAGGTTCGGAAAAAGCAGGTCTATTCCGCGGGTATTAAAGACCGTAAGAACGAAGCTGCTTTCGAGTAAAAGAGCAAAATTCCGGACTCGCATTTTCTTAATTTCAGAAAATTTAGGAAAGCCCCCCTTTGCCAGGGAGGCGGGAATCCTCAGGTCCAGTCCAGAATCACTTTTCCAGACTTACCGGCATTCAGAATTTGAAAGCCCTGCTCAAAATCCTCGGCCTTGAAACGATGCGTGATCACAGGGGCGATATTGAGGCCGCTTTGGAGCATGGCGCTCATCTTATACCAGGTATCAAACATCTCGCGACCATAAATACCTTTGATGAAAAGGCCTTTGAATACGACCGCGCTCCAGTCGATTGCCACTTCCTCGGAAAAGATCCCGAGCAGCGCGATGCTGCCGCCATGGTTCATGGTATCCAGCATGGAGCGGAAGGCCTTGGCGTTACCGGAAACCTCGAGGCCTACGTCAAAGCCCTCGACCATTCCGATCTCGCGCATGACATCGCTCAGGTTTTCGCGGGCCACATTCACGATGCGGGTGGCGCCCATTTCCTTGGCCAGGTTCAGACGGTAATCATTGATGTCGGTGACCACGACGTGACGAGCGCCTACGTGCTTGGCAATCGCGGCCGCCATGATCCCGATCGGTCCTGCGCCGGTGATGAGCACATCCTCGCCCACGAGGTTGAAGGAAAGGGCGGTATGCACGGCGTTGCCGTAAGGGTCGAACATCGACGCCACATCATCGGGAATGGAGTCATGGATTTTAAAGGCGTTGCCGTAAGGTATCGCGAGGTATTCGGCAAAGCAGCCCTGACGGTTGACGCCGACGCCGATGGTGTTGCGGCAGAGGTGGCGCTTGCCCGCGCGGCAGTTGCGGCAGTGGCCGCAGGTGATGTGGCCTTCACCGGAAACCCGATCGCCGACCTTATAGCCGGTCACGTTCGAACCGAGTTTTTCAATGACGCCGACAAACTCATGGCCGGTCACCATCGGCACCGGAATGGTTTTCTGGGCCCAGGCGTCCCAATTGTAGATATGCAGGTCGGTGCCGCAGATCGCGGTTTTCTTCACGCGAATCAAAACATCATCAGGCGCCAGCTCGGGAACGGGAACCTCCTCCATCCAAAGACCGGGTTTGCGATGACGTTTGACCAGAGCGCGCATAAGTTTCGTCACGGTTTCTCTCTCCCTTCTCAAGATCCTGGCGCCTCAGATCCTTTGGATCAAGGCACCAGTCTTCTATCCTAACCTGAAATCAATCCGAGTTGTCGTCCGACTTTTGCAAAGGCGTTGATCGCCTGATCCAGCTGTTCGCGGCTCAATTCCGCCGACATCTGGGTCCGAATCCGCGCCTGGCCCTGGGGCACCACAGGATAGGAGAAGCCGATCACGTAGATGCCTTCATTCAAAAGAGCATCGGCCATGCGCGTGGCCAGGGCCGCGTCGCCGATCATGACGGGAATGATGGGATGCTCGCCCGGCAGGAGTTTGAAGCCGAGTTTGCTCATGCCTTCACGGAAATAACGGCTGTTGGCGTGCAGACGCTGCCGCAGGTCGTCGGATCGGTTCAGAAGCTCCAGCACCTTGATCGAGGTCGCCGTGATCACAGGGGCGAGGGTATTGGAAAAAAGATAAGGGCGCGAACGCTGCCGCAGCCACTCGATGACTTCTTTTTTGCCAGCCGTATAACCACCCGAGGCTCCACCAAGCGCCTTGCCGAGCGTGCCAGTGATGATGTCCACGCGGCCCATCACGCCGCAATGTTCGTGTGTGCCGCGGCCCTTGGCGCCCATGAAACCCACCGAGTGGGAATCATCGACCATCACCATGGCCCCATAGCGTTCGGCCAGATCACAGATCTCTTTGAGTTTGGCAATGTAGCCATCCATCGAGAAGACGCCGTCGGTCGCGATCAGTTTGAAGCGGCAGCCCGAGGCTTCCTTGAGCTTCGCTTCCAGATCGTTCATATCGTTGTTTGCATAACGGAAGCGCTGCGCCTTCGAAAGTCGAATGCCATCGATGATCGAGGCATGATTCAAGGCATCGCTGATGATCGCATCTTCCGGCCCCAGAAGTGTTTCGAAGAGTCCACCGTTGGCATCGAAGCAGCTGCTGTAAAGGATGCTGTCTTCCATGCCCAGAAACGAGGCAATGCTGGCCTCCAGTTCCTTGTGGATCGACTGCGTCCCGCAGATGAAGCGAACCGAGGCCATGCCGTAGCCATAGCGTTCGAGCGCGTCACGGCCGGCCTGGATGAGTTCGGGGTGATTGGCGAGACTCAGATAGTTATTGGCGCAAAGGTTGATGACGCTGCGGCCTTCCGCCTCGATGCGGGCCTTTTGCGCGGTGGTGATCACGCGCTCGCGTTTATAGAGCCCTGTGTCTTTCAGCTTTTGAATTTCGCCTTGCAGATAGTGCAGGTAATCCTGAGACATGAAAAAAATCCCCCTTATCACTCCGATCAAGCGGCATGGAAGAAGGACTATAATCATTTTCCCAGGGAGAAACTACGAGAAAGGCGGGACGCAAGGCCTGTGCCATGGCCCTCCCGACCGGGGTTCCCTGTCGCAATGAAGCGGTTTATCCGCGGCCCAGAACTTTTGGGCGAACGAGGACGGTGATTTCTTCCCGATCATGGTAGAGCTGGCGCGCACGCAGCACGTAGTTATCGGGATTCAGGCCGCTCAGTTCCCAGAATTGCTGCAGGCAGTTTTCGTATTCTTCGAAGCGTTTCTTCATGGGAAGTTTCAGGTTAAAGACCGCCCAGCGGCAGAGTTTATCCTTGAACCAAAGGGCCATGAGCGGCATGACCTTCTGGGGGCGTTCGACCATATCGCAGAGCAGAAGATCGACGGAATGTTTAGGCCGGTATTTGAAGGCGTCCTCGGTCTTATGATCGACTAGCCCTGTGTTCATCAGGGTCGGATCCATGTCACCGTTATCCACGGCCGTCACGTAAAATCCGCGCTGCACCATCTGAAAGGTCCAGCCGCCCGGCGCGGCACCCAGGTCCACCGCGGTGCCGGGGCTATCGAGAAGCTTCACGCGCTCCTCGTCATTCAGGAGCGTGACAAAGGCTTCATCGAGTTTCAAGGTCGAGCGGCTCGGCGCATCCTTCGGAAATTTCAGGCGCGGAATGCCGTTGATCCAAGGCGAGGAACGCGACGGCGAGCTGCGGCCCACCCAGGCCTCTTCATAGGACGGCATCAGGATGTGCAGGATGGGAGCGCGTGCTTCATTGCGGTCATGCTTCAGGCCCTGGCGCTTCAGAGCATTGAAAAGGGCCGGACTAAATTTTTTATAAAAAGGCGCGATGCCGAGGCCTTCCTGACTTTCCAGGTATTCGAGGCGAAGCTCGCGATAAACGCCCTTCGGCGCGAGTGTTGCCAGCGCCTTGACCAGAGGGCCTGCCCGGTCGCCGTCGGCCAGGCCTTTGACGAGCTGCACGTCATCGACCATCTGCCGCGCGAAGACGAAATCCTGACCGGAAGGCGGTTGGATGAACTTGTCTTCGGGATCGAAGGGCTCGGCGCGAAATACAACAAGACCTTGCCCCTCATGGATTTGAGGATAGCCGTTCCAGCCTTTTTCAGCAAAGCGATCATGGGCTTCGGCCGCACAATCCTTTTCAAATCCGGCGCGGCAGTAAAGAAGGAACGAACGCATGGGGCAACTCCTGTCATAAGATCCTGCGTGGCTTGGGAAACCCAAGGGGCCACTTCTGTCACAAGATCACCAGAACCTGCGTTTCTTAGAGCATTCCGCAGGAGAAAGGAAGTCATATTATCGACTTGACCGGGGGAAAGGGGCGTGCGAGAACGCACAGCATTTTGCGTGAAAACACGCAGAATATTTGACACTATGATGTAAGAGCCTAACTTTATGGCGTAAAGTTGAAAGGCCTCGCGTGGTATGCTTCTTGTTAATAAAGCAGGATCACAAGGAGAGTCAAACTCATGTCCAAAGGCAAATTACCCCGGCATGCGTTGAACGGGACGCGGATCCTGATCGTGGATGATGAAGAGATCCTGGCATGGAGCATCGAGACGGAACTCAAGTCGAACGGTGCGGACGTCATGTCGTGCAGCACGCTGCGGACGGCGCTCGAAAACTTTACGAGCTTCAACCCGGATCTGGCCATCTGCGATCTGCGGCTGCCTGATGGAAGTGGGATGGAGCTGCTTAAAAAATGGCGCTTTGAAAAACCGGATATGCCCATCATCCTGATCACCGCGCATGGCGCGGTGGAATCCGCGGTGGATGCCCTGCGGCTTGGGGCCTTTGATTACCTGCAAAAACCCTTCGATATGAAAGCCCTCGTGGCCTCGGTCAATCGTGGGGCGGAATTATCGTTTCTGAGGCAGAAGGTGAGTCAGCTCACCGGCCATGAGGTGGTGCGCGAGCCCCTGCAGATGGTGGGGGAATCCCCGGCGATGAAACGCGTGCGGGGTCAACTGGAACGCATTGCCAAATCCAAAGCCAACACGGTTTTGATCCTGGGTGAAAGCGGGACGGGTAAGGAGCTGGCCGCGCGCGCCATTCACGAATGGTCGGATCGCGCGAACAGTCCCTTTGTGGAAATCAACTGCGCGAGCATTCCCGAAACGCTTTTGGAAAGCGAACTGTTCGGCTACGAAAAGGGTGCTTTCACCGATGCCCGTGATCGCAAGCTCGGGCTTTTCGAATTGGCCCAGAACGGGACCATCTTCCTCGACGAGTTGGGCGAGATGCCGATGAAGCTGCAGACCAAGCTTTTGAGAGCCTTGGAATACAGGCGTTTCAAGCGACTCGGCGGCACCAAGGATATCAGCTTTTCCGCGCGCATCGTCGCCGCTACCAACAGAAACCTATTGGAAGAGATCCAGGCGAAAAATTTCCGCAGCGATCTTTACTATCGTTTGAGTTCCCTGCCGGTTTACCTGCCGCCTCTGCGGGAGCGCATGGAGGACCTGGATGGGCTCGCGGAATTTTTTGTGGGCCGCATCGCCCTCGACCTGGGCATCGCGCCACCGGATCTGAGTCCTTCGGCACGCGAAAAAATGCGCTCGCATACCTGGCCCGGGAACATGCGCGAATTGAAGAACGTTCTGGAACGCGCCCTCGTGTTTCATGCGCCTACGGAAATCCTGCCTCAGCATATTGAACTCGACCCGGTGATCGAGCCGATGTCCTGCCAGCCCGCGCTCACGCATCATCATGAGGATGAGTTCCTAAGGAACGGCCACGATCACGGCGGTCCGAACTCCACGGCCGGGCATAGTTCCATGGCCGGGCATAGTTCCATGGCCGGGCGCAGTTCCATGGCCGGGCCGAGTCCCATGGTCCTGCCCGAACAGGGCATCAACCTGGAAGACCTGGAGCGCGATCTTTTGCTGCAGGCTTTGGAAAGGGCG
This sequence comes from Oligoflexus sp., assembly GCF_035712445.1. Taxonomy (NCBI): domain Bacteria; kingdom Pseudomonadati; phylum Bdellovibrionota; class Oligoflexia; order Oligoflexales; family Oligoflexaceae; genus Oligoflexus; species Oligoflexus sp. The sequence continues at coordinate 33,244 of NZ_DASTAT010000038.1, forward strand.
CGCAATAACCAAACCAAGGCCGCGGAGCTGCTCGGCATCTCGCGCCACACCCTTCGCTACCGGCTCGAAAAACACGGGATCATCAAACACTGAGGCATCCCCCGCACGATTGCGCTATAATGATCGGACTTTCCTATAGCGCGACGTTGAGGGGGCTCCTGTTTTGGTGCATTACAATGATCGTATCGCCGGCCGTTTCCTTCAAGCGACAGTTGGTTGGGGCCTTCTGGCCCTCTTCATCGGTTTTTACGCAGCCCTGCAGCTTCAGTTCTGGCCTTTGCAGGGCGAAATTCCCTTCCTGGGTTTCGGACGCCTGCGTCCCCTTCACAGCAACCTGATGGTCTTCGGTTTCGCGGCGAATGCTCTCTTTGCAGGCATTTATTACACGCTGCAGAGGCTCTGCCAAAGCCGGATCTGGTCCGACCACCTTGCCCTCGGGCATTTTTGGGGCTGGCAGCTCGTGCTTTCGCTGGGGCTTCTTTCACTCGCCTTCGGCTTTACGCAGGCGAGGCCTTTGGCGGAAATGGAATGGCCGCTGGATGTTCTGATTGTGATCGTCTGGGCTTTATTCAGCCTTAATTTTTTCATGACGGTCGGGCGCCGGCAGGTGCCTTTCCTTTATGTGACCCTCTGGTTTTTCGCTGCCGGGATTATGGGTTTTACTCTTCTGCATATCGTCAATGCCTTGGCCATGCCAGCGGGAATCTTCAAAAGCTATCCCTTCTTTGTAGGGCTGAGCGACGCCATGATACAGCTCTGGTACGCGCAAAATCTCCGAAGTTTTTTTCTGACGCTTCCTGCCCTCGGTCTTATGTATTATTTCATACCGAAGCTTGTGAAAAAACCGCTTCATTCCTATCGACTCGCCATCCTCCAGTTCTGGGCCCTGGTTTTTTTCAGCCTGTGGACCGGACCTTCGAAGCTGCTCTATACGAGCCTTCCTGAATGGATGCAGTCACTCGGTCTTATTTTCAGCCTGATGATGCTGGCGCCGGGATGGGCGGCTGTGATCAATGGTGTGGGAACCATCGGCTGGAAGGATCGCAGGTGGCTGCGGCACCCTGCACTTCTTTTCTTCACGCTGGCCCTTGCGTCCTATGGTTTGAGCGTGGGCGTGGAAGCTTTGAGTTCCTTCAAATCCGTGAACCTGCTTGTTCAGTATAGCGATTGGATCAGCGCGGAAACCCATCTTTACCTGTCGGGCTGGATAGGATCCTTTATTTTCGGAATGGCTTATGCCCTGGTCCCCCGTCTTTGGCATCAGCGCCTCTACAGTCGAACGCTCGGGCGGATCCATTTTTGGATCACGCTTGCCAGCATTATACTGATGCTGATCGCTCTGGGTGTGGGCGGTGTGGTTCAAGGTTTTCGCTGGTTCGCGGTCCAGGAGGACGGTCTGCTCGTGCAGCCGGAATTTTTGGATACGATTCATTCGCTCAAGGGTTTTTATACTGTAAGGCTCATCAGCAATGCCCTTTTCCTGCTGGGTACATTGCTGGCTGTCTTCAATTTTTTCAAGACAGCGCAGCTCGGCAAATTACAGGATACCGAAGCGTCTTTGGACATCGTGACCCTGCCGGAGCCCATGAATCGCAGGGAAGCCTGGGAGCGAAAGCTTGGGCCTTTGACCTTCGGGATCTTCATACTCCTGATCGGCAGCAGTCTCGCCCTTCTTCTGCCGCTGCCGGATCAAAGCACCGAACTCAAACCCTATACGCCACTGGCCCAGCACGGTCGCGATATCTATATGCGCGAGGGTTGCCACAGCTGTCACACGCAGGTGGTGCGCGTCGCCCTGAAGGAAGAGCTGCGCTATGGTCCGGCCTCGCAGCTCTGGGAATATCAGCAGGATCGTCCTGCTCTTTGGGGACAAAGGCGTCACGGACCTGATCTTTACCGGATAGGCGGGAAGTATCCTCACCTTTGGCATTATCAGCATCTCGTGACGCCGCAAACCGTGGCCCCAGGTTCCTTGATGCCTTCCTATCAGCGTCTCGTAACGAGCAAGGTGAGCCGCGATGAGGTTAACCTCCGTCATGCGACGCTCAAAAAACTGGGCGTTGCCTATGGTCCTGATGATCCCTGGGCGCTTTACGAGGCCGAGGCGCAGAAGATTCGGGAAAGCCTCGCCCAGGCTCAGATCGCAGTGGATTCGGATGCGGACATCATTGCCCTGATCGCCTATCTGCAAAAACTGGGTACGGATCTGAAACATTAATCACCTGCGGAGACAGAGGATGGCTGATCGGAAAAACAAGGATGAACTCCGTCCCGAGAAAGTCGATGGCATCGAGCTGCTCGACAATCCCCTGCCGACGTGGTGGGTGGCTCTGTTCAATTTTTCGATGATCTTTGGTTTGGGATATTTCATGTGGTTTCATATCCTGAACAAGCCCTCGCTCCAGGACGAGTTGCTGCAGGATCGCAAAGCGCATGAACAGCTGGTGGCCGCGCGGGAGCAGGTGGCCCTGAGCCCCGAGGATGTGGCCGTTCGCCTGCAGGATCCCAAGCTGGTTCAGGACGGCAAAGGGCTCTATGCCGCGCACTGCTCGCCCTGTCATGGCCAGCAGGGCGAGGGCACGGTCGGCCCCAACCTCACGGATAAATATTGGATTCATGGCGGAACGCCCGAGATGATACTGACTTCGATCAGTGAAGGCATTCCCGCGATGGGGATGGTGGCCTGGGGACCGATTCTGGGCCAGGCGAAGGTGGAAGCGGTGACGGCTTACGTGCTGAGTCTGCAGGGGACAAAGCCAGCCAATGGCAAGGCTCCGCAGGGCGATGAGTTCTGATCAGGAGGCCGAGGCCGTGGTCTTGTCTCCCGCTTTGACCAGGGACTCGACGCGATTGCGGCCATTGCGCTTTGCTTTGTAGAGCATCTGATCCGCTTCCTGAACGAGCTGATCAATGCTGGTGGAACTTTGACAAAGACTGACGACAAGTCCCATGCTGATGGTCACCTGCACCTTGCAGCCCCTCGAATAAAAAACCCGCGCTTCGATGGTGGAACGAATCCTCTCCGCCAGCGTCAGCGCCGCCGCCGCGTTTTCCACGCGCGGTATGCCGATGATGAACTCATCCCCACCGTAACGGGCCACGATATCGGTTTCACGCGTCATCACCGCCAGGATTTGACCGAACTGCTTGATGATATCACTGCCGACGAGGTGATTGTTCTGGTCATTCACCTGCTTGAAGTGATCTATGTCCAGCATCATGATGCCGATCGAATCGTTATAGCGAAGACCGATCTGATAGTAGGCTTCCATATGCCGGTAAAAGGCTTTTTGATTCAGAAGGACGGTCAAAGAATCTTTTTCAATCAGCTTATAAAGCAGATCCTGGGAATGGCCCATGAGGAAACCAAAGCTGCCGAAGGTCAAAGTCGTCCCCACGGCCATGTAAAGGTAGACCGCGTCCTCCAGATGCTCAGGCGGAACGAAACTCGCGCAAAGCCACCAGCCCAAAGGCGCGCCGAGGGCCACGACGACCCCAAGGAGCAGAAAATAAATGCTTCTGGGCAGCGTGTGAAAAAACGGGACCATGAAGCCTCCCCGGCCTATAACGTATGTGGTAGCCTGCAGCATTAGTGAAAATGATAGCAGTCTTTTGGAGGCCCCGCCTACCGCCTATTGTGATGATGATAGCCGCTAAGCGCGGGTCCCTGCAGCTTTCGGTGCGCGGATTTGCAGGGTATTTTCCGGTAATTTGCGGAAAAGCAAAAGGTCTGGGAAGTTTTCCTTAAATAAGCAAAGGAATTGGTTAATTTGCGTATTTCGATGCCGATAGAGAATCAGCCCTTGCAAAGGATTGATCCATGGCGTGGCTCCGCATTCTCTTCCTCGGTCTCTGGTTGGGATCCCAGTTGGGATTCGCGGCCGTGCTTGACCTGAGCGCGTGGAATCCGGATGAGCATCCAAGCACCAGCTTGGAGGGCGACTGGGATTTCTACTGGGGACGCCTTTGGAAGCCGGAAGATTTCGCGAGTGGTCGCGTGACCACGAAGCCCCTGGCTTTTCCCATACCCAAGGTATGGAACAAGGCCGAAGCGGAAGGTATCCAACTCAAAGCGAATCATTACGCAACGTACCGGGCCACCATCCAATGGCCCGAGTCGGCTCTTCAGAAAAGACAGGTGCTGACGCTGAGCATACCCGGTATGCCGGGTGCTTATAAACTTTGGATCGATGGGGCCCTGGCGGTTGAAGCCGGTCGGGTCGCACGCAAGGAAAAGCGGGAAATTCCCAGTGTCGGCAGCTCTTTTTATACTTTCATTCCTGACCAGGCGACATCCGAGATCGTTCTGCAGGCTTCGAGTTTTCACCACAGAGATGGCGGAACCTGGTGGCCGATCAAAGTGGGCCTGACGGACCATGTGCATAAGGTTCACGCCGCCGGAGTCGCGTTGGATGGCTTCACCCTCAGCTGTCTTTTCATCATGGCCTTCTATCATTTCGGCCTTTGGTTGATGCGGCCGCAGTATAGAGCCCCTTTGGTCTTTGCCATCTTCTCAAGCGTGATCGCCATCCGTGCTTCGGTATCCGGGCTTGGCGACATTCATATCCTGGTCTTTCCAGGCATGCCTCATCACATTCAAAAAATCATGGAGTATGGTGGGCTCTACCTGGGTGTGCCCGCATATTATTCCTTTGTGCGGGAACTCTATCCGGAAGAGTTCAGTCTGGCCATGAAGCGGATCCTCTGGTTCATAGGTGGCGTCTTCTTTTTGACGACTTTGATCCTGCCGGTGCGGATATTCACCGACTTCATCGAATACTACCAGGCGATCGCCCTGCTCGCGATTACCATCACCTGCATCTTTCTCTATCAGGCCGTGCGTAAAAAACGGGATGGCGTGGGACTGCTCCTGGTGGGATCTTCCATCCTGTTTTTCTCGGGGATCAACGACATCCTGCACGCCCATCGCATTGCCCCCATCCCGACCATGATCTTTCCCTATGGGCTGTTCCTGATGATACTCCTGCAGGCCATACTTTTGGGTCGTCGTTTCTCCCGTGCATTCCAGGCGGTCGAGGTGAGCGAGAAGCAGATCCAATCGCTCAACGCCGAACTGCAGAATCAAAATGAGGTCCTCGATTCCCTGGTCGAAGAAAAGACCCGCGATATCCGCTCCATCATGAAGAACATCAAGCAGGGCATCTTCACCGTGATCGGCGAAGGCACGCGGCTCGGCAATGAATTCTCGGATCATCTTCGCAGCATGGTCGGTGCGCCCAACCTCAAGGGCGGTGAAAGCCTGGATGCCGTTCTGCATAAGGCGGATCTGAATCGCGACCGCATGAATCAGATACAAACCGTGCTCAGCAATACCGTGGGCGAAGACAGCATCGCCTTCGAGGTGAACGCCCACCTTCTGCCCCGCGAGCTGAAGCTGGAGCGGGAAGGCGAGACGCGACTTTTGGAGCTGGATTGGAATGCCATTGAAAACGAACACAGCGGGCTCGTGGAAAAAGTCCTGGTCAGCCTGCGCGATGTCACGGATCTGCGGCAGCTGCAGGAGGAATCGCGTCGCAGTCAAGAGGAGCTGGAGCTGATCGGCGAAGTTCTGAATGTGCCGACCGATAAATTCGATGGGCTGATCCATTCCTGTGAAAAGTTCCTGAGTGACAGTCTTCTGCACCTTGATGACGCAAAACTGGATACCCATCGGCTCTTTCGGAATATGCACACCATCAAGGGCGTCGCCCGATCCTATGGACTCACGCATCTGGCCGATGCCGCCCATCATGCGGAAGAGCTCTATGCGCAGCTACGGGATGGGCAGAGCGTCAGCCTCACGAGGCTTCGGGACGTGAGCCTGCATGTGCAGAGTCTTTTGCAGCACTATGACGAGATTCATCGCAGCAAGCTCGGACGCAAAGGCTGGGGCCACGATATGCTGCTTGTCGACCGCGCCGTCATCACCGAAAACATGGAAAGGCTCCGGACCCTGGGCCAGAACTCCATCGAGGATATCGCGCAGCTCTTCATGAGCCTGATCTATATGCCCCTGCCGAAGCTTCTGCAGGATCTTATCAGCGATCTGCCGCGCCTCGCTCAGGATCTGGGCAAGGCGAATCCAGAACTGATCTTCCGCGATCCAGGCATCAGCATCCAGCACGATGCCTATGACCTTTTTCGCAACACCTTCACCCACCTTCTGCGCAATGCCCTGGATCATGGCCTGGAAACTCCCGAGGAGCGGCAGAGCCAAGGAAAAACGGCGCGGGGACGGATCGTGGTGGAGCTGCGGCTTGAGGAAAGTTTGCTTGAGATCTTTGTCGGCGACGATGGGCGGGGCCTGAATTTGGAGGCCATCGAACGGACGGCCCGGCAAAGAGGGCTTATTGCATCAGGCGCCAGCCTCAGCGACTATGAGGTGGCCAATCTGATTTTCGCGCCCGGATTGAGCACCAAGGAAAAGGTGACGGCTGTTTCGGGACGCGGGGTGGGCTTGGATGCCGTGAAAAACTTTTTGGAACAGTATAACGGTGACATCGACATTCAGCTGGGGCCAAAGTCCGCCAAGAGCAGGCCGTTCCGCTTTCATATCACGCTGCCGGCCAGCGTCTGTGAAAAAATGCAAAGCGTGAGCGGCGCGGGCGTGGCTTCGGCCTCCTGATAAGGAAGCACGCATATGGCAGAACCCAAGGACCTGATGGTAATTCTCGGCCTTTCGGATGACGCGGATCGTTACAGCCACATGGCCATGAAACTTCTGCAGCAGTATGGTTATCAGAATATCCTGGGCGTGAATCCCGGCCTCACCGAGGTGGAAGGCGTGAAGGTCGTGCCGAGCGTGGAGGATGTTCCCAACCGGCCGCACACGCTGACCGTCTATGTGAATCCGAAGCGTTTGGAGCCTATGATTCCCGGTATTTTGAAGATGAATCCCAAAAGGATCATTCTGAATCCCGGAACGGAATCCAAAACGCTCATGCAGGCCGCGCAGGATAAAGGCATCGAAGTGGAAGCGGCCTGCACCCTGGTCATGCTTCGCTCCCGGCAGTTTTGATGAATCTTCCGAACTGGGCCCTCGTGGCTTTGGATCATGGGCTGATGGCCTTTCATCTGCTTATTATCGGGATCAATGTCTTCGGTTGGATCGCGCCGCGCACCCGCCTCCTTCAGCGCTGGGTGCTGCTTCTGACAACACTTTCATGGGTGGGGCTCGGCGCCTTCCATGGTCTGGGCTACTGCTTTCTTACCGACTGGCATTGGACCGTGAAGAGACAGCTGGGGGAAAGGGCCCTGCCACCTTCTTATATCCAATACATCCTGCATAATAAACTGGGTTTCAACTTTCCGGACTTTTGGGTGGACGTCGGTACCGGCACAGTCTTTGTGCTTTTGCTGTTGATCACAGTGGGACAGATGCTCTATAGCAGAAAGAAAAGCATAGGGAGGTTCCATGGAACACAAGGCCCAGACCCAGACAGAATCTCTGATTGAATCCTATTATGCCCGCTTCAATGCAGGTGATATGCAGGGCATGCTCAGCCTGCTCGACAAGGATGTTCGTCACGACATCAACCAGGGCGGCAGTGAAAGTGGTCTGGAGGCATTCCGTCAATTTTTGGATCGAATGGCCACCAACTACAAGGAAGAGATTCACGATATCGTAATTTTTGCCAGCGCCGATGGCAAGCGGGCCGCCTGCGAATACAAGGTGACCGGCACCTATTTGAAAGCTGACCCGGGACTGCCTCCGGCGCGTGGTCAACGCTATACGATACCTGGCGGAGCCTTCTTCACGATCAAAAATGGCCGGATCGCGCGAGTCACCAATTACTATAATCTTGAGGAATGGTTGGCTGCCGTCAAGGGCTGAAAATAATTCAAAAATATGAAGATAAACAGATAGTTATGTAATTCCTGTCAGGGGCGGGCTTAAATGTCCGAAAAGATAAGCCATGGTTCTCGGTTCATGAACGGTGGCTCATGCATCTCTATCTGCTCTTCATTTATTTCTACTGGCTGCTTATCTTCGCAGTCCATCGACTGGTATTCCTGAGCATCAATGTTGGAGCCATCGCGCCGCCGGAGCTGGAAGTCACGGGACTGCTGCAAAGCTTTCTGCAGGGCTTGAAACTCGATTTTTCGATGGCGGCTTATACCACGATACTCGCCTGGCTTTTTGTTCTTTTGAGTCTGCCCTTTCCGAAAAAAAATGCCCGCTCCGCCGCGAACCTTATCACGGCTATTCTGATTGTGGCCGCCACCTTCCTGGCTGTGGCCGATGCGCTCCTTTATCCCGAATGGAAGACCAAGATCAATAGCCTCGCGCTCTCCAGTCTGCAGCGGCCGTCGGAAGTTTGGAAAGTGACGTCGGCCGGACAGTTTTTTTTAGGCCTTGGTCTGGCCGCGGGCATTAGTCTTCTGATGGTCTTTGGACTTTACCGGCACCAAAAACGATTGCCGATTCATGAGACTCATATCAGTCTGAATGTGGCTCTTTTGCTGGTGATCTGGCCTGCGATTTTGGGCCTCACCGCGCGCGGTGGCGTGAAAGCGATACCGATCAACGTAAGCCGTGTTTATTTTTCCAAGGACGCTGTACTCAATGATGCGGCCACCAACACCGCCTGGTTCTTCCTGCTCGATCTGAGCCACAACCGCAAATTCCTATCCGGGGAAAATCCTTTCCAAAGCATGAGCCGCGAGGAAGCACGCGAGACCTTGAAGAAGCTGCGCGAGCCGACCGCCAAACGCCCGGCTCCTGTTTCCATTCTGCGGGGCAAAAAGCCCAACCTCGTTTTTATCGTACTGGAAAGCTGGTCCGCGGACCTGGTCGCAGAGCTGGGTGGTGAACCGGGGATCACTCCGAATTTCTCGGCGCTGACCAAAGAAGGTCTTCTGTTCACCCGATTCTATGCCAACGGCAATCGCTCGCAGCAAGGGATTGCTTCGATCTTTTCCGGCTTTCCCGCGCTGCCCGTTGTCACGATCACCGAGAATCCGGGCAAGAGCCAGACCCTGCCTCGCTTCGCGGCGACCTATGGGGCCCTGGGCTATCAAACGGATTTTTTCTATGGCGGGCAGCTAGAGTACGGAAACATCAAAGCCTTTCTTTTGAACAACGGATTCAAAACCATCACGGAAGACGACGACCTTCCGCAGCTGCCGCAGGGTTCCATGGGGGCTGCGGATAGCGTGGTGCTGCCGGCTTACGCCGAGCATTTAAAGTCCCTGACGCAACCATTCCTCTCCGCATTTTTCACCCTCAGCACGCATGCACCCTATGATTATCCGGGGCGGGATCTCTGTGCCCGTCAGGGTCGCGAGGCTGAGTACGTGTGCTCGGCCACGTATTCGGACGCCGCACTCGGACAGTTTTTTGCCAAGGTTCGCCAGGAGCCCTGGTATGCCAACACTCTTTTTGTTCTGGTCGCCGATCATAGTCACAGCAGTTATAAACTTCGTGAAAACTGGCAGCCCGGTTATCGCCGCATTCCGCTGCTCTTATGGGGCGGGGCCTTGCGCCCTGAATTCCGCGGGCGGATCTGGGATCGAGTGGGAAGCCAGGTGGATCTTACCACCACGCTTTTGCATCAGATGAAAATGGAGAGCAAGGCCTACCCTTGGGGGAATGATCTTTTCGATCCGACGGCTCCTTCCTATGCTTATTATGAAATAGGCCGAGGTGTGGGCTGGGTGAAGAGTGATGGTGAGCTGGTCTATGATCAGGAGAATGATAGGGTGCTCTACAGCAGTTTCACCCTGGATCAAAGAATCCAGGCGCAGAAAGAGGCCCAGGCTTACCTCCAGTCGGTGGTGGATTATTATCTGGAAGCAAGGCCGGGGGAAACCTGGCAGTTGACGGGGCACTGACCCTTCACGCGACGGCCGCGTGATTCGGATCCGCCAGGGCCGCCTTCGGTAATTCAAGGGTAAAGATCAGCTGAGGCTCCGCGTCACGGGCTCGCGGCCGGGTCGTAATGCGGAACGCACCGCCGAACTTTTCAAAGGCGGCCGCCACAGCATCCAGCCCAAGGCCACGACCGGACAGATCATTGACGACATCCTTGGTCGTAAAGCCACCTTCCATCAGCACCTGAGCCAGGGCTTCAGCGTCCTTGGGAATACCGCGTCCCAGCTTTTTAAGGCGCTCTTCCAGAGCCTGACGCGGCAGACCCCGACCATCATCACTGATCTGCAGAGCCCAACGCTGGGCGTCCTCGAAAAGATGGAAGACGATGGCCCCGCGCACCGGCTTGCCCTTCTGCACGCGCTCCTCACGCGTTTCCAGTCCGTGGTCCATGATGTTGGTTAAAAGATGATTGAGCGCGCCGCGCAGCATATAGGCGAGTTCCGGTGTCAGGCGCAGCGTGTGCGACTGCAGAAGGTCCAGGCCATGGCACTCGGGCTGTTCTTTTTTCAAACGCAGAGCCAAAGGTGCGAGCTGCTCCAGAGCGCTGGCCACCAGCGCGCAAAGGCTGGTGCTTTGGTTTTGGCCCGCCCCGACGCGAACATGAAGGCTTTGCAGAATATCGCGGGTGAACATGAGTTCATGCAGAAGACCCGCCAGGACTTCCGTGAAGCCCAAGGCCTGTTCCAGCAGCGCCTGCTCACAGGCATGAACGCTCGAAGCGCTGATGCCGAGTCCCAGACTGCGAGCGTTACCCTTCTGCGTATGAAGAAGGCGCAAGGCGTCCCGATTGATATCATGGAGGGTCTTGCGTCCCGAGGCATGAAGGTCGAGCATCTCCCCCAGCTCGCGGATGGCCTGTTCCAGCCAGCTCATTAACTGGCCGTGATCCTTGTCCAAAAGTTCCGCCACGATCTTGACCCGTTTTTCGCTTTCCAGCGTTTTGATCCGCAGTTCGTTCAACTCCGTGGTATCACGCATGCAGATCAGCAGTTTTTGAATGTTGCCGGCTTCATCAACTATGGGATTCCAGTCCATTTCAAAACAGCGCTTTTCGCCCTTGATGGTCCTGATCAGTTGATGGGGAAACACATGCTCATTCAATTCAAAGCTCAGACTTTTGCCATCGAGGCAGAAATCGACGGCATTGGTGATCTGATCCAGGTGATCCGCACTCAGCTGCGACTGATCAAAGATGCGTTCCAGAAGATCCCGGGCCCGCATCAGGGGCTCTGGCCGGAAAAGATCCCGGAAATAATCCGAGACCTCAGCATTCAGACGGCCATCCCTTTGAATGGCGAAGATAGCCTGGGGAATATTGGCGAAAATGCTGCGAATATCGAGGGTTTTTTCCTTCACCAGCTGATCGAGCTGCTCATTATGCACACGGATGGCTTCCTGGGCCACGCGAAGCTGATCGAAGGCCATGGAAAAGCGCTTGGAAATAACAATGGAGGTCGTAACCACGCAGCCGATCACGCCGACGCTGGCAAGCTCCAGCGTATCAAAACGCAGCATTGAATTCAGGATATCGTGAATGGTGCCGGTCGCCATCATCAGAAAGCCGGCCATCATCGTACGGGCCTGGGGCCTGTTCCGAATAACGGCAAAGATGATGGTCACAAGGCAGAAGAGGATGGAAACGATACCGACGATCTGCATGGGCAAAAGAGTTTTGCGGAAAATCACATGCGGCTGGGTCAGCACAATGAGCGTCGCAAGGCTGATGGTGGGAAGCAGGATGCGCAGCGTCAGGGCCTTCATATCCTGGGGGAAAAGGTCACGGATAAATATCACCGACAGCGCCACGGCCCAGTAGAAGGAGATGAATTCTATGCGCCGGCTCCAGGTCCAGTCAAAGTCCTGAACGAGGTTATACAGCATAAGGTCATTGCCAACGAGAAAGCTCCGCACGAAGATGGTGAAACAAAAGAGCGAGAACCAAAGATTATCGAGATGATCCCGTCGAAAGAGAAAGAGAATAAAGTGATAGGAGCACATCACACCCAAGGCGCTGACGGCAAGCAGCATCTGAAACTGCTGCCTGGATCGCGCGTCCATGATAACGTCGGTGTTGCCGAGAGACATCGAGCGCCAGATGCCGCCGGTTCCGGACACATAATTGGCCACCTGGAATACGAGGTCGACTTCGGTCAGCGTGCTCTCGATCGGAACGTACACTGTGCGCCTTGTGGTATGTGTGCTGGTGGCATCCACGCCGGCTTCGGTGCGGACCGGCATTCTTTGGTCATTGATGAAAATATTGAAGGCCGTGAAGGTTTCCGGGACGCGCAGGAGCAAGGTCGGATGTTGCGCCGGAAGAAGTATGCGGAGGCGATAGCTGGCCTTGCCAAAAGCAGGGTGGGCAGGATAACCGGGACGTGATTCCGACCAGGGCAGAGGCACCATACGGTAGGTCCGCGTCTCACGCAAAGTCCGGGCCTCGGTGCTGCTGATAAAACGGTCCCAATAAAATTCCCAGTCGCCTGCCAGCTCGATGGGTTCCCCCTGGGTGAGATCGACAGCACGCAGATCCAAAAGGCCCTTTTCGATAGGCGGCGCGACACCCGCCTCCAGCAGGCGAGAACTTAGGGTCAGCAGGAAAAGAAGCACTCGTAAAAACACGCAGATATCCCCTTGGATGGCTTATCTCCTTTTCGTTATCCTGTGATAAAAATTCACTCGCAAAAGCTTACTGTTTGGCAAGCCTTTCAAGCTTGTTAGCCTGTATGGGGAGTGCAGCATGGCTTGGAAAGTTTACCGCGATCGCTGCTTGGCGGAAGAAGCGTTCACGTTGAACTGAAGATTTCGAAAAGTGGCTTTTGCACTTCGTGCTGGCGGGAGCGCCGCGGAAGAACTACTTCTGGTGTTTCACGTTTCGCATAGGGGATGAGAATGTCAAAACTCTGGAATCGCGGTCTCATGGCTTTTGCCTGCACCTCTGCACTCAGCGCTCCGGCCTATTCGGCCACGAAAACCTATCTCGGCATGCCTGTGGAACCCATTGATATCCATATGCATCCCGGCACGTTTCAAACCATGGGGCCCAAAGGCCAGGCCTTCGTCAAGGCCTCCCTGCCGGACTTCATACCGGATGCTCTGAAAGGCCTGTCGCTCAGCACGGTCGGCAATCTGATGCTGGACCCCTATGGGGCCTTCATCGGCATCAAAAGCGAATGCGAAAAAGCCGGTCTGAAGATGTGCGGTCTTTTCGCAGTCTATGCGCCTGATACCTGGGGTGTCGTGAGCAATGAGTATGTGCTCGAAAAATTGCAGAACGGTAAGAATAAAAGAACTGATGGCAAACCCATGTTCTTCGGCCTTGCCAGCGTTCGGATGCAGAATTGGGATATGGGTGGTCCCACCGAACTCGAAAACCTGAGGAAGGCTTTGCGGCAGAAGTGGTTCCGTGGAATCAAGCTGGCTTTCATACATAACTCCATACCGCTCGACGATCCGCAGTATGATGGCATCTATGGCGTCGCTGAGGAATTTGATGTGCCGGTTTACCATCACGTGGGTTCATCCCCGCTGCAGAAGCTTGCGGATTTCGGTGATGAGGAAGATCAGAAGGAATATATTTCGAGCTACGATCCCAGTCGTCTGGAAGGCGCGATCGCTGCGCATCCCAACGTGAAGTTCATCATGGGTCACATGGGTTTTGACTTCAACAAGGAAGGCTATGACTTTTCGCAGGTCGTTTACGATCTGGCGGAACGCTATCCGAATGTGTATCTGGAAATCTCGGCCTTTGGTCGCGCGGCGTATGATCCGGAAGGAAAGAATATGGATCTTGCGCTTCACACGATGAAAAGCAAGGGGCTTTTGGACCGCGCGATCTATGGATCCGACGGTCCGGGTTCCCCTGGCGGTACCGAGAAGTACATGGATGCGGTGTTGAAAAGCATGGAGCGCGTGGGCTATTCCTATGCCGAGGCGGAAGCTGTGCTGAGCAAGAATACGGTACGTATTTTCAAGCTCGGCGATATGCTTTAAAAATAGGGGTCTCAGGGCCCCCGCTGCAGCCACTGGGCCAGGAGCTTATGACCGGGGAAACGGGCGTCGAGGATCTTCAGAATGATGAAGACGCCACCGATTTTCCGGTCCAAGAACAGCACCTCGCGCGGTGGCGGCCGCATTTTGAAGGAGAGGGCATAGCGCGTCGCGAGCTGCGTGATGCGCGAAGGCAGATCGCTGCGTGACCATAGGTAGCAGCCTTTGCCATCCACCAGCCCGGCCGGGACGCGGGGATCGGCAGGCGGCAGCCAGGGTTCGGTGGCGATCGAGCAGATATCGGCAAAGGAATCGCGTAGCTTGTCGTTATCATCGGGTCTTAAAAACCCGACGGCTATTCCCGCTTCCACCATCATCTCCCGATTCTGGGTCAAAGCGCCTTCCAGCATGCGCCGATAGCTATCCACGAAGTCCTGTTCGAAATTCCTGACGGCGCCCCAGTCGAGCAGCACGAGCTTATCGTCGCCGGATTCATCCAGGCGGACTTTGTAATTTCCGAAATGCGGATCGGTTTGCATCATGCGGAAATGGAAAAGCTCGTGAACGAAGAGCCAGGAGAAGGATTCGCCGAGGCGGTTTTTGCGTTCCTGGGGAAGGCTTTGAACTTCGGGACTGTCGATGTTCACGCCCTGTTCAAAGCTGGTGGCCAAAACGCGTTTCGAGGAATAGCGCGCGTAGCATTTGGGCACGATGAAGGCTTTTTCATCCTTGAGCAGTTCGCGGGCCTGCTCGGTGAAATGAAGTTCGCGCTCATAATCCAGCTCGTACTTGAGCATGGCGCGGATTTCCTGGAACAGCTGCTCATAGCCTTCGCCCTGGGTCGGGATGATCTTGAACATGCCGAGGATGGAGCGCAGGGCTTTGATATCGGTATCGATGGCCTTATCCACGCCGGGATATTGGACCTTCAGGCAGATTTCCTCGCCAGTGGCTTTGATGCGCGCGCGGTGAACCTGGCCCATGGACGCCGCAGCCAGGGGCACGGGGTCGATGTCGAGTTCATCGAGGAGTTCGGCGCTCAGGCGTTTTTTCAGGATTTTATGAATTTCCGGCCAGTCGACTGTGGGGCTTTGCTCGTTCAGGGTTTTCAGGGAGCGGACGACTTCCTCGGGGAAGAAGTGCTCGCCGTAAAGAGCCAGCATCTGCCCCACCTTCATCAGGCTTCCTTTGAGGTTGCCGAGTTCCTTGGCCAGGAGTTTGGCCTGGCTTTCCAGAAGGATTTTGAAATGAAGATCCTTGGTGTCGGAATCGGAGAGGATGCCTTTCAACCCACTCACGGCAATGCCAGCGCCGGATTTTATGGCCAGCTTGGTCAGGCTGAGACTGCGATCGAAAAGCCCGGTTTTAATTCTTTTTAGATTCTTGGGTTCTGACAACGGCGGGCTCCTCTCGCGCGTGGGGAGCTACTATTGAAACAGATTTAATATGAGAAAACAATGACAGTGGTCCCCTGCGGGGATGACGTTGGCGGAAGATGACAGTGGCGGAAGATGACAGTGGCGGAAGATGACGGCGGCGGAAGATGACAGTGGCAGAAGCTGACGGCGGGGAGGCAGACGGCGGCGGAAGATGACGGCGGCGGAAGATGACAGTGGCGGAAGATGACGAACGCAGGGGGACCAAAATCCCCCTGCGCGGTCTGTTACCAGATCTTCACTTGCTTGTCTTCAGGCAGCACCATCGCATCGGTCGCCTTGCACGAGAAGACTTCCGCGAAGGCCGGCTGGTTCTTCATCTGCTGATTGACGCGGGCCCAGCCGCGGCTGTGCGGATCGGTCTTCAGCATGGCTTCAGCCATTTTGGGCAATTCGACGCCGCACCATACGCGGGCATACTGCAGGAAGAAGTCACGCTTCTTTTCCTGGCTGCCTTTTCCATCCGGGAAGGCCGCGCGGTACGCAAAGGTCACGCCGGTCAGGTCACCGATGTTCTCGCCCAATGTCAGTTCGCCATTGTGTCCGATCTCGTTGAACTGCGCGATGAAAGCCTTGCCGCGTTTCTGGAAGTTCTCCACATCCTGATTGCTCATCCACTGACGCAGCTTGCCGGTATCATCATACTTGGCACCCTGGTCATCAATGCCGTGACCGAGTTCATGACCGATCACAGCGCCGACAGCGCCGAGGTTCACTTCCACAGGCAGGCTCGGATCATAGAACGGATACTGAAGGATGCCGATCGGCATCACGAACTTGTTATCCGACGGGCTATAGTAAGCGTTCACCGTCAGAGGACCCATGCCCCAGCGGTCTTTGTTGCGCTTCTCTTTCAGCTCTTTATACATCCGCTCATTCAAAGCGCGTTCCAGGCTCACCTGGTTGGCGATCGGCGTGGTCGCGGCGTAACTGGCTTTGGGGTTGAAATACCACTCATCTTCATTCCGCGGCTTCACGAGCTGCAGCTTGGCGTTCTTCATCTTGGCAATCGCACCGGCCTTGCCTTCCGGCGTCAGCCACTGATTCTGCTTCACGCCTTCGATGATGGAGCCGCGCACGGATTCGGCGAGCGCGATGAATTTTTCTTCAGGGAAGTTCGGGAACATCAGAGGCAGAACCTCGGCGTCCAGTTCCTTGTTGAAAGAACGCATCACCATCTGGGTACAGCGCTCCTGACGGTCAGGACGGACTTTGGATTCGCCAAGATGCTTTTGACGGAATTCAAAACGGGTGTTGAAGAATTCAGGATAAGCGTCATCCATCAAGGGGGAAAGAGCCTGGTACGCATAGAGCGTCTTCAGCTTGTTCAGGTCTTCCTTCTCCAGGGTTTTTTCCAAATAGGCATAAGTTTCAGGAACGATATGCCGGATATTGGTGTTCTCAGGAACGCGCTCCAGCTCCTTGGCCAGCATGAAGCTCGGATATTTTTTCATAAGGTCGGCCTTGCTGATCGACGTCTTGCGTGTATAGATCTCACGCATTTGCGCCGGCAGCGGATAGACCTTGGCGAATTCGGTTTCCATGGCCAGGACAGTTTTGGCTTTCTCCGCCGCGTTCTTGTCCCCGATGGTCGTGAAGAATTTTTCGACGACTTTCTGGTAGTCGCCACTCACTTCCGGCTTCAGGTAATAGGAACGCTCGGGCAAAGTCATAAGGTTGCCCATGAACGCGAAATCATAAAGATCCGGGTTATCCTGGTTGGCGGTCGAGCCCACATCGACGAAGGTGTGATAGGCGGCATCGCGCTGCTCAGCCAGGAACTTCAGGAACTGCTCGCGGGTTTTGATCTTGTCGAGCTGGGCCAGCGTGGTTTTCACGAGGTCCTGCTCTTCTTTCTTCCGGCCATCGACGTTCATGCAGGCGCCGTAAACGGTGGCCAGCGTCTTGGAACGATCGGACAGCGCCTTGCCGCTTCTCAGCTGCTGATCAAGATCCTGCAGAAACTCCTTTTTCTTGTCCAGAATGCGTTCGCGGGAGTCGGAGAACGCAAAGGTATGCGAGCTGCGGTCGTCGCGCAGTTTGAAGGAGCTGATCACGTTGGAACAGGCATACTCATAGAAGTTTTCGCAGGGACTGACATTGGCATTGACCGGAAACTCCCGACGATCGGGGATGGCACTGGATGGTGTCGGGGTCTCGGGCTTGGGAGCCGTGGCACATTGGGCCAAAAAGGCTGTAGCCAGCACGGCTGGAATCCTGAACTGCATACTATACTCCGTCAAAAATACGCTCAAAAGCAACTCTTTGTCGATTCTGCCGACAGTTCTAGCCAGGAAACATCCTCTTTGCCAAGCGCTTCCTGCACCGGACATCAGAGGGTCTTGGGAAATATCGCTGCGTGAACACAGGGGCTTTCAGCGCACGCACTCCGATCTTTGCAACAGTGGGATTGATCGCGTCTGATAAGAATAAATAATTTCATCAATTTGTTGGGTCCTGTTAAAACTGGAAATGACTCCTTCGAGTTATTTTGATCCCCTCTAGTGTCGGTGGGGCTAGGGCGAGCCCCCCGACCTATAGGATCGAACCCCGATCCCCCATTTCTTCTGTTTTGCGTTTTTTATCCTTACCAAATTTTTAATCCTGAAGCATCCTGGAAATGACTTTTCGCATTTTTGCGTGGTGTCGCGATTTCCGCGTGGTGTTGCGCTGTCCGCGTGGTGTTGCGCTGTCTGCGTGCAGTCGCGCTGTCTTTCGAGCGGAGTTCATTCTTGGAACCCTTGGATCCCATACTGGTTGAGCTGGAACCCTCAGTACGTGTCAATCTGCGTGAATATCTGCGCCGCGATCTGGAACGGGAATACCAACCCAAGCACCGTACCAAAGCCAATAAACTTGGACCGCAGGCTGTCGAAGACCTCGATCTTTCGGGCGAACACCTGCTTGTGATGGTGCGCGATCAGGGCAAGGTGCAGAAGGTTGATATGACCTTTCCGCTCTTCGATCTCGACAGTGACTTTACATTAATTCAATGCAGCTGCCTCCGCGATGCCCTGAGTCTCGATCCGATTCGCTGTCATCATATGTACCTTGCGCAGACCGTCGTAGCTCATCGGCTCGATAACATAATGAAGCAGGAAAAGCCGGATGATGCTCTGGCCCAGCTGCAAAGCTATCTGCAGTCAGATGGCGACAGTCTGATCGCCGAAGACGCGCTGCTTTTGGAGCAGCGTTGGCTTTTGCTCTGGGATCCGTCGACCGGCGGACTGAGCGCGGAACGCTATACCAAGGCCCGCTATGAAAAAGACGCGTGCTGGAAGAAGGAAGGGCGCTGGTCATCAAGTGAGCTGCTCGGCGCTCTGGCCGCTTTCCAGGATCCGCTTTCGCAGAGTCTGCGGACTGCGCTGCTGCAGGGGGGCAATCGCCCGGATGATGAACTCTTTGAAATCCTGCGCCTTGTCGAAGGCCACAATTCCATCGTCCTCGAAAACCGGGAAAGCCGCGATCCCATCGAAGTGCGGATCGGGACCTGGCAGCTCGGTATTCGTGAGGAAGAGGAAGGCTATCGCCTTCACATCGAAGTCGGTCCGGGTCGACTGCCGCCCTGGAAGCTGATTCCCGGCCGCGGTTTGATTGCCTATGATGCGGCTGCGCAGATTATTTTTCTGTGCGTGCTGGATAAAAGAAGCGAAGGTCTGATCAGCGGCGTGCTGCAGCAAAAGCGTCTGATTCCGCTGCAGGACCGGGATGCGATGCTCGACTTTATTGAAAAGCTCGATCCCGGCATTGCCGTTCTCTGGAGCGACCGACCGCTGGAACGCGTGGCCGTGGATAATCCGCAGCCCATGCTGCGCCTCAGTCCCTTTCAACGCGGCGGTATGAAGGTTGAAATATGGATTCAGCTGAGTCCCGGCACGGCGGTCAGAGCCGGGGAAGGACCTGAGGAACTGCGGGAACGCAGCCGCCGTGGGGCTTTGAGACAGTTCATTCGTGATTTCCAGGCCGAACGCCAGCTCGCGCGTCGCGTGGAAAACCTGCTCGATCTGAATATTCTACCCGAGCCGGAAAACTCGATATTCATCGCCTATAATGATGAAGTGGCCCTGGCCCTCATGGCCCGCATCGAAGAGCATAAAAAAGACCTCGACCTTCTGATTGAATGGCCCGCAGCCCTTGCCGGCAAAGAGAAACCCTATGCCGTCAGCGCCCTGGTCAAAGACCAGACTCTGCGCGTCAGCGCCGGGGAAAAACGCGATTGGTTTTCCGTCGACGGCTGGCTGGAAATGGACGATGGCCAGAAAATTGCGCTGCGGGAACTGCTCGCGGCCTGTCGTCAGAAAAAGCGTTATCTCAGGTTAAGCGATGGAAAATGGGCCGCGATCACCGAGCAGTTCCGGCAAAAAATGGAACCTTTGGTGCAGAGCATCGATGAAGACGAAGAAGGCTGCTCTTTAAACCTTGCCGCTCTTGAATCGGATGAGCAGCTCGCGGCCATTGAAAAACTTGATTTCACCGAGGCCTCGCAGGGTTTTTGGAAGCTCGTTCAAAAAGCCAAACGGAGCCGCGAAGCGGATGCAAGCCTGCCCGCGGGATTGAAGGCCGATCTGCGTTCCTATCAAAAGGACGGTTTTCTTTGGATGAATCATCTTGCAGCGGCAGGCCTGGGCGCTTGCCTAGCGGATGACATGGGCCTTGGGAAGACCCTGCAGTCGCTGGCCATACTTTTAAAATATAAAGACCGCGGACCCTCGCTAGTCATTGCACCCAGCTCGCTTGCGTATAACTGGAAGGCGGAGGCCGCGCGTTTCTGTCCCGATCTTAAAATCGTGATCCTGCGCGAACTCGGTGATCGCGGTCGCAGTCGGACCTTTGCGGCCGGTGAAGTCGTGATTGCGAGCTACGGGCTGGTGATGCGCTATAGCGAACATCTTGCGCAGACATCCTGGAATATCCTGGTCCTTGATGAAGCCCAGCAGGTGAAAAACGCCCAGACCAAAACCGCCAAGGCCGTGCAGGACCTTCCTGCCACCTGGCGCCTCGCGTTGAGCGGCACGCCGATTGAAAATCATCTGGGCGAGCTGTGGTCGCTGTTCCGGACGATTTCCCCGGGGCTTTTCGGGGAATGGGAGCGCTTCCGCCGTTCGTTTGCCTTTCCGATTGAACGCGACCAATCCGAGACCGCGCGCGAGCGTTTGAAGCGGAAGATTCAGCCCTTTGTTTTACGACGCCTGAAACAGGATCATCTCGCCGAGCTGCCCCCCAAAACGGAGATTGATCTTTGGGTGGATATGAGCGACGACGAGCAAACTTACTATGATGCCCTGCGCGGTGAAGCGATCGATAAGGTCGAAACCCTGGCCGCGGATGATGAGGCCCTTCAGAAACAAAAAATCCAGGTGCTCGCAGCCCTGACCCGTCTCAGGCAGGCCGCCTGTCATCGCAGCCTTGTGGACCCTGAGTGGCAGGGTGGGGCGACCAAAATCGAAATCCTGACCGAGCGACTTCTGGAGCTGAAGGAGGCCGGTCACGCGGCGCTTGTTTTCAGCCAATTCACCGGCTTTTTGCGTCTGATCGAAGACCAGCTTTTAAGCGTCGGCATCCGGGTCCTTTACCTGGACGGGCAGACGCCGGTGGCGCAAAGGCAGGAGCTGGTCAATACCTTTCAATCCGGCGAAGGCGATGTGTTTTTGATTTCCCTGAAAGCCGGCGGCACGGGTTTGAATCTCACCCGCGCCTCCTATGTCTTCCATATGGATCCCTGGTGGAATCCGGCGGTGGAAGCGCAGGCCAGCGACCGCGCGTGGCGCATGGGACAGAAACAGGCGGTGACCGTTTATAAAATGCGGGCTCGCGGTACGATTGAAGAATTGATTCATACGCTGCATGGCGAGAAAAAAGAATTGGTGGATTCACTTTTGGAAGGCCGCACGCCGAATGCGCGTTTCAATTGGGATGAGGTATGGCGTCTCTTTACGGAACCGTCGCGACCTCGTGCGAGTGGGATCATAACGCCGCGTGAAGGTTCTATGATGGACGAAGCCTGAAAGAGCAGGGTAAGGTCATCTCTTGGACTCAACAATAAAAAAGGGATTTACTCTGGTAAACCCCTCATCGTCCACTCTTAGTTCCAGGCTTTGGCAGCTTTCCCGCGGGAGACAGGGCTCATGGAAAGCGAAGCCAGTTCCACCCAGCCGCGATTCACAACATTGGCCCAATTTCCTTCCACCTTGACCAGCACGGGGTCACCTTTTTTCAAGGCGCCCACCGATTGGCTGGCAGCATCTGGACTGTTATGTAAAGTCGCCGAGGCGGCGTTCACATAGTAAACCCTTACATCACTGGGGGCTGCCGAAAATCCAGGGGCCGCAGGGGCTGATCCCGGAGCCGAACCCATCGCTGCGTTCGCCGCAGTGGGATCGGTAGCCATCGCGGCACCACCGTTGGCCAGCAGTTCAGGCGGAATCTCACTGCCTGGCAATCCACCTCCGGCTGGGCCGGCGGCTGCGTTGGCGGCTTCAGCCACCGCGGCATCATTCAAGGCGTTGCTTTCGGCCATACCATTTTCGGCACCCAAAGTTTCCGCTCCTTCGATGGAGGCTTCTTCTGCCTGGGGGGCATCACCTTCGGGCGCGGCTTCGGTGCTTTCTTCACTGGTCGCAACTTCCGCGGTTTCATCCCCGCCGCCGAAGAACGAACATCCCGTGAGCCCCGGTATTATCAAGGCTCCGGCCAAAATCCATTTGACAGAGTGGCTCGTTATCATGTGCAGTCCTTTCACCATACTAGGCTCACGTCTTTCGTTGTGGAATGATTCGGCTAGTCTTGCCAGGGATTGAGGACGCTGGGGACAATAGCTTGAAATGACTCGGTATTATTTGTTGAGTCAGGCACGGAAGAGCCACGAGCAAGACTTACTTTTGTGTTATTTTATTTTCCATTCTGCATTGGGGCTGGCTCAAAAAGCGGATTTTGTCTAAGTAAGTATCATGACTTGCAAAGGGGGCACAGTATGGTTCAATCAGCGTGGGGATCCCAGGAAACACAATACTTCTACGCTTTGACACCCGAGCGCGTGCTTGATGCTGTGGAAAAATCTTTGGGTTTGCGCTGTACCGGCCGGACCATGGCACATGCGAGCATGGAGAATCGGGTCTATGAAATTGAATTGGACCTTGATGAAGCGCCGCGCCGCAGCAAATCCCTGGAGCATTTGGTCATCGCCAAGTTCTATCGCCCAGGTCGCTGGACCCGCGAGCAGATTCTGGAAGAGCATCAGTTCCTTCTGCAGCTCCTGGATGTGGAAATTCCCGTCGTGGCGCCCCGGGTGCTGATTGATGGTCAAACTTTGCACAAACTTCCGGACTGCGATATCTATTACGCGATCTTCCCCAAAGTCGGCGGGCGTTCGCCTCAGGAACTGACGACTGAGGATGTGGAGCAGATCGGTCGCCTTCTGGGCCGCATGCATAACGTCGGCGCGCAGATGAAGGCGCAGCATCGGATTCATCTGACTCCGGAAATTTTTCTGAATAAGAACTTTCAGTATCTGCAGGGTGAAAACCTTTTGCCGGAAAATCTCCGTTCGCCCTTTGCGGACCTTGTGCATAGGCTTTCCGAACAGGCCAAACAGCAGTTCCAGCACAGCGATACGATCCAGATTCACGGCGACTGCCACCTTGGGAACCTTCTTCAATACGGCAGCCACTTCTTTTGGGTCGATTTCGATGACTCGATGCGCGGCCCTGCAGTGCAGGATGTCTGGCTGCTCCTGCCCGGACGCGATCGCTACGCGCAGCAGCTTCTTTCCCATCTTCTGACCGCCTATGAGCAGATGCGGCCCTTCCCTTGGGAAAGCCTGCGCCTCATCGAAACGCTGCGGGCCATGCGCATGGTGCATTTCGCAGCCTGGATCGCTCACCGGCGGGATGATCCCGCGTTTCAAAGAGCGTTTCCAGATTTTGGAACGGATCGTTATTGGCAGCAGCTTTATCGGGATCTGGTGGAGCAGGAGGAGTGGATGCACCGGCCGCATGCCTGGAATATTCATGATTGGAATGCGTGAGGTGCGGCTCCACCGTAGGCGGGAGAGACAAGCCTCTCTCCTATTTCCGCGTAAGCTTCGTCAAAAGCCGATCGAAGCTATTCGCAAAGAGCTTCACATCGCCTTCATGAAAAGGGGGAGGGCCGCCGGTGGCCATCCCGGCTCCGCGCATGGAGTCCATGAAGTCGCGCATGTTGAGGCGTTCCCTGATATTGCTCTCGGTATAATGCTCGCCGCGGGGATTCAAAGCGTGAACTTTTTTGGCAACGAGTTCCGCGGCCAGGGGAATATCCTGCGTGACGACCACATCGCCTTCTTCACAGTGCGCGAGCACGTAACTATCCGCGACGTCAAAACCCTTCGGCACCTGCACGAAACTCAGGATTGAGGAGCGGGGCAGGGTCTGATAGCTGTTCGCCACGAACGTGGTGGGTATCTTCAAACGCTCCGCTGCGCGAATTACCACATCCTTGATGGCCCGGGGACAGGCATCCGCATCGATCCAGATTTTCACCACGCGCAACTCCTGATTGACAGCCATTTCAACCAGGGATGACCCTGGCTCCAGCCCTTGAGACTAGCAAAGAAAGCCCTTGCTCGAAAGCTCGTCTTTCAGGAAACTCAGACGAATCGAGAAAGGGAGTGGGCCATGAAGTTTTGGATTTTACTGGGGCTTTGTCTCGGCTGGAGTCTTCTGTGCTGGGCGCTGTTCGGCAGCGGTGTGCCCGTCATGGCGCTGGCCCTGGTCGGCTGTATTCTGATCCTTTGGCTCAGCGAAAGTTTGCCGGCCTTCGTACCGACGCTTCTATTGGTGGCGGGCAGTCTGCTCCTGCCGTACTCGGGCCAGGGTGATGCCGCCGCGCAGATTTTCAAACGCATGGCCGACCCCGTGCTCGGACTTTTTTTCTGCGGCATGTGCCTCGGGCTCACCCTTCGCAAACATGGCATTGATCAGGCCATAGCCGCCGCGTCCTGGCGTCTGAGCCGCGGTTCCCTTTCCTATAATCTGCGCATGGCCATGCTGATGACGGCCGGGCTTGCGATGTGGACAACGAACAGCACTGCGATGGCGATCACGCTTCCGGCTTTTGGCGGAACGATTCAGCAGCTCATGCAGAAGAATTCCCTGCAGGCGAAAGGCTACCTCGTTGGCCTTGCCATGGCGGCGAATTTCGGAGGCATGGCCACACCGATTGGAACCGCGCCCAATGCCATCGCGATTGCGGCCTTGGAACCCATCATTCCCATCGGTTTCGGACGCTGGATGATCCTCATGCTGCCACTGGCCTTCCTCCTTCTTGTGATCAGTGAATGGATGGTCGTTAAATTTTTTCGCATGAACGAGGTCACGATTCAGCCCGATCTGGTGAAAGAGGAGGAGAATACGCGCCTGCACCGGGGTGTGATCGCGCTTTTTCTCGGTACGGTTTTCCTTTGGCTCACCGAAAGCGTTCATGGCCTTCATCCCCTGGCCATTGGCTTTGGAGCCGCGTCCCTGGCTTTTGCCAGCGGGCTTTTGAAGGCGCCGGACCTCAATGAAATCGATTGGAATGTTTTGCTTTTGATCGCAGGCGGCCTGCTTTTGGGGAATCTTCTGGAAACACAGGGATGGATGGGGCGCACGACTCGGGCTCTGCAGAGTTCCGGCATTTCCCAGGACTGGCAGCTCGGGCTTTTGATTGTCCTCGCGGCCATCGGCAGTGCGGTATCGAGCAACACGGCCACCGCGATTATGCTCGTGCCCCTGGCCATTCAGTTGATACCGGAACCTTATGCCGCTATCTCTGTGGCCGCGGCCTGCTCTTTGGGTGTGCCCTTCACGATCAGCACGCCGGCCAATGCTTTGGTGGCCGGACGTTACGAAGTCAGCAACCGGGATATGGTGAAGGTGGGTGGCCCGGTGCTGCTGATCGGAAGTCTTCTGATGTTTCTGAGCGTCAAGTGGGTGGTCGGCTGGATTCTGCTATAGAAAATCCCAGCTGGTCTGACGGCTGCTGGCGGCGGCGTCCCAGTCCAGCTCGCGCTTCAAATGTTCGGCCAGGGAATCCTGGGCTTCGAGCTGCCCATGGTTGATCAGAACCTGCTGCGGTTTCTTCGGCGTTCGTTTCAGCCAGGCGACCAGCTGCTCATGATCGGCATGCGCGGAAAGGTTGGTGATCGTCACCACCTCGGCGGCCAGTTCCACTTCCTTATGATGAATGCGGAGGGTTTTCAAAGACCTGCTATTATCCTGTAAAAAACGGCCTTTGGTGCCTTCCGCCTGGTAGCCGCTGAAAATCACCATATTGCGGGCATCAGGCAGACGCTTCTTCAGATGATGCAGAATGCGGCCGCCTGCAAGCATGCCAGAGGCTGAAATCACAATCAGAGGTCCATCGCGCATGGTGGTCAGCATGGATTGATCGGCCGTGGTCGAGGTCTCAAACTTCGCCGGATAAAACTGCCCGTGACGGTTGAACGAACTCGCGATGCGCTGATCCTCTTCATGGCTGAAGAAAACCTTCAGGGCCTTGTCCGACATGGGGCTATCCAACACCACCGGCACGGCTGGAATCACGCCCTGCTGCTCCAGCTGCGCGATCATATAAATAATTTCCTGCGAACGTCCGACGGCAAAAGCCGGGATGACCACCACACCAGAGCGGTCGATCGCACGCTTTAAAAAGACGCCGAGTTTGTCCAACGCGCTCTCCTTATCATGCAGTCGATTGCCGTAGGTGGATTCAAGAACAACGATATCACTCGACGGCAAAGGATCCGGGCCCTTCAGCGTCATGGAACGTTCATGACCGACATCGCCGGTGAAGGTGATCGTCTTCGAATGCCGATCCCCATGAAGTCTGACTTCCACCAGGCTGGCGCCGATGATGTGCCCCGCCCGATGCAGCCGCAGACTGATCCCTTCGCCCGCCGTGACCCATTCATAGCGGGCCACGGGCCGCAGAAGTTTCAGAACGGCTTCGGCATCGGCGGTCGTGAAAAGAGGCAGGGGGTCTTTATGATTGGAATACTGCGTTTCACGCGCGAACTTTGCCGATTCCTCTTCCAGGTAAGCCGAGTCCATGAGAATGATTTGCGCAAGGTCAGCGGTCCCATCGGAACAGTAGATCGGGCCGCGAAAACCCTGTTTATAAAGGCGCGGAAGATAACCGATATGATCCAGGTGGGCATGCGTAAGAAAAACCGCCTGGATGCTGTCGGCCTTGATCGGCAGGTCCACCCAGTTCTGCTGGCGAACGACCGATGGTCCTTGGAAAAGCCCGCAATCGATCAGGTAACGCTGGTTTTTCCATTCAAGAAGCGTTTTGCTTCCGGTCACCCCCGAGTATGCGCCTAGGAACTGCAAACGGATGGGAAAGGTCATGCTATCTCCAGAGAAGCGTTCGATACTCCGAATACAACCTTAATACAAAAATGGAAAAACTTAGATTCAAAAACGATCCCACCAGTTCGGAAAGTACGGTCTGCAAGGAATACAGAGGAAAAGCCAGGGCGGGGGCCAGGACGGAAAGTCCTGCCGCCAAAAAAATTGTGCTGAGGGCGAACACAAAGGCCAGCGCCATCACCAGGGCATAGGCGCCGGTGATGTGGATGAAGCTGCGGCTGAAGCCAAAGACGCGATTTTGTCCAGGCAGGCTTTGCGTGACCAGTCGATAAGCTTCCCCGATCGCGCGAAAGATTCCATGACTGCGAAAGATCGTGATGGTGGCGGCCGAGACCAGAATTCCCGCGACAAGAAGGCCAGGAATCACCAGCAGCACAAGGCCAATGCCCAAGGGCACCAGCAGAAGGAGGGCGATCATCGAGGCGCGTACGATGTAGCGGCCAAGACCCACGACCTCGGCGTCCGGGAAGGCGGCGGAGCGGTCTGCGATATAAAGGAGAGCATTGCCCCAGAAAAGCAGGGTCACGAGTGACGCCAGGATGGAACGCCAGGTATTAAGACCTTCGCGGGCTATTTGAATTTTCAGGGGATCCAGAAAGTCGGGCCAGCCGCTCGTCCACTCCGGTGCGGGTGGTGTGGGGAGCAGGCGTGCGCTGTACTGATCCCAGGCCACCAGTCCCACATAAACGAGAAGAAAGAGGAGCGAAGCCCAGCGTTGATCGACAAGAAACGCACGCGACGTTTTTAGGCTTTGAATGATGCGTGGCACAAAGCCTTGCGCCTCATGAGGGGGCTCGATGAAGTTTTGCATATCAGACATGGGTGCTCCTGGACGAGAGGGTCGAAAGAACGCGAATGTCCTTTGCTAACGAAAGCGGAAGCCCCTGTCCAGCCCAAGTCCGCGCCTCTCCAATTGGCTGCTGGGAATTTTCAGCGCCCTGCATTAAAATCCCTCACCGATTGCCTTTCATGGACGAGGCTTGCATGGTATCTCCTCATACGCGGCGTGTTTTTTTGACCTATGGCGCGCAATCTTTGGTTGCCATGCCGACGCTTTTAACTTCGCCCTGGCTGTTGGCCGAAGATCTTCCTGATCCAGCCGCGGACGTGACGTTCATTCATCTGCGGCCGCATTATAACAAGGTCCTGAGTATCCTGATGCCGATGGCCTTGGGCGTCGAGCTGAACTCTTCCGATCCCGAGGATCAGAAATTGATGGTCATAACCCTGAAAGGTTTGGATCACCTGATCGACTGTCTTTCCGAACGCAATCGCGAGGATCTTCTTTTGCTCCTCGATCTTTTATCCATGCCTTTGACGCGGACGCTCCTGGGTCTTTGGACCCAATGGGAAAAGGCTTCGCGCGAAGAGGTGGAAGGCTTTTTGGATCAGTGGGAACGCAGCACGATGAGCCTGAAGCGTTTTGGATATCAGTCCCTGATGCAGCTTATGGAATTCGCGTTTTACGGCCGGCCTGAGCATGCCGCGCCCTTGCGTTATCCCGGTCCCCCGGCCGCCATCCAGCCTTTTCTGAAACGTTTTCAGAAGGGAGACCATTGATGGGGCTGCCCGATGTTTTTTTGGATTCCATGCAGTCCGAGGCCTGGAAAGTCGTGGATGGAGCCCAGCTGACCCAGGATGAAAACTGGGATGCGGATGTTGTGATCATCGGCAGCGGCGCGGGGGGTGGAACCGCGGCAGAAATCCTGAGCGGCGCGGGCCTTCAGGTCGTCCTGATCGAGGAAGGCGGCCTTCATACCTCGCAGGATTTTCAGCTTGAGGAACTTGAGGCTTATACCGGGCTCTATCAGGAAGGCATGACCCGTTCCACGCGTGATGGGGCCATCAGCATCCTTCAGGGGCGCACGGTCGGGGGATCGACGACGGTGAACTGGACGTCGAGTTTTCGTACGCCTGATCCCACTTTGGAATACTGGGCGCGGAATTTCGCGGTGAAGGGCTTAAGCAGCGCCGACCTTCGGCCCTGGTTTCAGAAAATGGAAGAACGGCTGAACGTAACCGAATGGAAGGCGCCGAACCCCAATAACGAGGTGCTTCTGCGCGGCTGTGAAAAGCTCGGTATTCCCGTGAAGCCGATTCCGCGGAACGTCAAAGGCTGCTGGAACCTGGGTTACTGTGGAATGGGCTGTCCGACGAATGCCAAGCAGTCGATGCTGGTCACAACGATACCCGAAGCCCTGCGGCGCGGCGCGCGACTCGTGCATCGAATGCGCGTGCAGAAGCTTGAGATCGGTCCGAAGGGTGTGCGTGAGCTTTTTGCAGTGGCCCTGGATGCTGAGGGCCGGAAAACCACGGGAAAAACCCTGCGGGTACGGGCCCGGTATTTCATCCTGGCTTCGGGTGCGATCGGCAGTCCTTCGATACTTTTAAGGTCAGAGGCTCCCGATCCTTATCGCACCCTCGGCAAGCGCACGTTTCTGCATCCTTCAGTTTTCGCCTTCGCGCGTTTTGATGAACCCACACAGCCTTTCCATGGCGCTCCCCAGTCCATATTCACCGATCACTATCAATGGCAGCATGGTGCATCGGGACGGATGGGTTATAAGATCGAGGCGGTCCCCATGCAGCCGCTCTTTGCTTCGGTCATCATGCGGGGACATGGTCTTCAGCATCGGAAGAGGATGGAGCAGCTGGATCACACGGCGGGATCGCTGGCGCTTTTGCGTGATGGTTTTCATGAGGAGAGCCCCGGTGGTGCGGTGCTCTTGGATCGTTTCCAGGCGCCGATTCTGGATTATCCGATTACGCCTTACATGATGGATGGCGTGAAGCGGGCTTATATGGCGATCGGTGAGATTTATTTCGCGGCGGGTGCCAGGGCCTATTTTCCTGGGCATGGGGATGCGAAGGATTACAGCAGCTATCAGGAGTTTCGGCGGGATCTGGATCGGTATTCGTTTGATAAGCTCCGCATGCGACTGGGCAGCGCGCATGTGATGGGCGGCTGCACGATGAGCGAGGTGCCGCGGATGGGCGTGGTGAACAGCGAGGGTCGGCATCATCAGATCGAGAACCTTTGGGTGTGGGATGGGTCGCTGTTTCCGACCAGCGTCGGGGCGAATCCGCAGCTGTCGATTTATGGAATCGTGGCGAAGCTCGCGCATGATTTTTTGAAGACTTTGGGAAAGGTTTGATTCATGAAATTTGTCCTTTTGCTGGTGAGTTTGTTCTTTGCGGCCTGTACGTCGATGAACCTTGTGCCCGAGAAGCCGCAGGTTGCGCTGAAGAATGTGGAGCTAGGGAAAGTGGGGCTCACGGACGTGGAGCTTATTGCGGTTTTGGATGTCACCAATCCGAATGATTATGATTTGAATCTGGCGGCGATTGATTATCAGGTGGATGCCTTGGGTATGACGCTCGGAAAGGGGAGCAGCCTTGAAGCGATTCGTCTGCAGCCGCATATGAAGCAGACGGTGAAGTTGCCTTTGACTCTGACCACGGCGTCGGCGGTGAAGTTCGGACAGGCCTATTATTCGCCGGGACAGAAGCAGCTGCCGGTGTCGCTGCAGGCGACGGTGAAGGTGAATTCGCCGGTGGGACCGATAAGTTTGAATTTTGAGGATGTTAAGGATCTCAAGGAAAAGAAACGTTGATAAGTGCGCCCGGGGACGTGGACTTTAGTCGATGAGAACGTCACCCCACCACAGCTTTTTACTCAACAGAAAAAAGCTTGCATCCCCAGGAATCGCAGGGATATTTTATCAGCAATCAGGAGACCATAGGCATGTCAGCGCGTATTAATTATTATCACCAGGCTCCCCAGCTCTTGAATCAAATCTCGAAGCTCAGCCTTAGCTTGAATGAAAGTTCTCTCGACACGAGCTTGCGCGACCTCGTGAACATCCGCGCCTCCACATTGAACGGCTGCGCGTTTTGCCTCGACATGCATGTAAAGGAGGCGAGAATCCACGGGGAGAGGGATCTTCGCGTGCACCATACTCATGTGTGGCGTGAGTCGCCTCTCTTCACCGCCCGGGAAAAGGCGGCTCTGGAATGGACGGAAGCCGTCACGCGTCTTTCGCGGGAAGGCATTCCGGATGACCTTTACCAGAGGACCCGGGAATATTTTTCGGAGAAGGAACTCACTGAACTCACCGTGGCGATCGGTGTCATCAACCTTTGGAATCGACTGGCTATCAGCTTTCAGGCCCCGCCAGGATCCGCGGACAAAACCTTTGGTCTGGACAAGGCAGGCTTGAGCTGACACGCGTGATGGTCAGGGATTTCAGAAGAAGGAAGGGCTTATGAATAGTCTCACGCAAGCGATGGAGTCCTGGTTCAATCAAAACCGCCTGCATGGAATCCTTAGCGCGAGCCCTTTCCCTGCGGATCATAATCTGGAGTTTGATCCGAACCGGGAGCCGGAACAGTACGCGGAGTATTTGGAATTGCTGCCTGCCCAGGGCTGAAATTCCGGCTGCCAGGGCATTCCGCAAATTGCCTGCCTGCCGGTCGCGAGCAGCGCAGCTTTTTTTCCAAGTATACTTTATCGAAACCTTTGTTCAATCCACTTGAATTGCCGCTCCTGTTCGATCAGATATATCTCATCGCTCGTGCCTAATTTTTTCCAAGCTTCATCAGGAACGTGACAACAAACAATTGCTGCGCAGAGCGCGCGGCAGAAATTGATCTCGAAACCAGGAGATGAACCATGAGTGTATTCGTTACACAGGCAGGAACAAGGATCTATTACAAAGATTGGGGACAAGGGCAGCCTATTCTTTTTTCTCATGGCTGGCCTTTAACCGCCGACGCTTGGGATGGACAGATGCTCTATTTTGGTCAGCAGGGTTATCGCGTGATTGCCCATGATCGTCGTGGACACGGACGTTCCGAGCAGACGTGGGATCGGAATACCATGGACCAGTTTGCAGATGATCTTGCGGAGCTTATTGATGAGCTGAATCTGGGCGATCTCATCCTTGTCGGCCACTCCACTGGCGGCGGCGAGGTCACTCGCTATCTTGGTCGTCATGGAACCCGTCGCGTCTCGAAACTTGTGCTCGTAGGTGCCATTCCACCTTTGATGCTCAAGACGAAAAACAATCCAAGGGGCTTGCCTTTGGAGGCGTTTGATGACATACGCAAAGGCGTTTCCCTCAATCGCTCTCAGTTTTACAAGGACTTGAGTCTGCCGTTCTATGGTTACAATCGAGAGGGCGCAAAGATCTCGGAAGGTCTTCGCGAATCCTTCTGGCTGCAGGGAATGCAGGGAAGCATCAAGGCCGAATATGATTCCGTGGAGCAATTCTCTGAATCCGATTTCACCGAAGATCTCAAGAAAATAGACATACCGACCTTGATTATTCATGGCAGTGATGATCAGATCGTCCCTATTCAAGCTGCAGCCATGCTTTCATCCAAACTGATTCAGCATGCCCAGTTAAAAGTTTACCAGGACGCGCCGCATGGTCTGGCTCAGACCCTGCCTGAGCGCTTCAATGCTGACCTTCTCCAGTTTTTCAGAGAATCCGCTGCCAGGTCGGTTTCTTTCGATGCCCATCGGGAAGCAAGCGTATCTGTTTGAAAGAGGGTTGAGTATCGCGAGATACTCAACCACCCCTTACGCACCGACATCGAGAGGACTCAGGACATCTCCAGCATTCGATCGATCGAACGCTTGGCCTTAAGCCTCAGTTCCTCTTCCAGATGAATTTCATACTGGAGGTTTTGCAGGGAAGCCAAAGTATCTTCCAGCGTAATCTGAGCCATGTGCGGACAGCGGTGACTGCAGAGCCGCAGGACTTCCTTGTCACGATTCGCCGCGATGATGTTATCGGCCATCGCACATTCCGTCAGAAGCAGATAACGCGGAGCCTTGACCTCCTGAACGTATTTGATCATGGCCGAGGTACTGCCGGAATAATCCGCAGCTTCCACCACTTCCGGCGGACACTCGGGATGCGCGAGCACCACAACGTCCGGATACTGCGCGCGAACGTCCGCAATATCCTGAGGCGTGAAGAGCTCGTGAACTTCACAGCGGCCGTGCCAGCCGATGAAGACTTTCTTCAAGCCGTCACCGGACTGCATCGCCTTGTTCAGATCGTTCTCGGGGAAGATGATCGTCTTGCCCGTCTGCTTCGCCACGTTCTTCGCCAAAAATTCATCGGGAATGAAAATCACCTGGTCGCTGTCCAGCTGATTCACGATTTTCACAGCATTGCCCGAGGTGCAGCAGATATCCGTCTCCGCCTTCACATCCGCATAGCTGTTGATATAGGTGACCACAGGCACGCCCGGGAACTGCTCCCGCAATTTCCGTACATCGGCCGCGGTAATGCTCTGCGCCAGTGAACAGCCCGCCTTCTTGGAAGGAATCAGAACCTTCCGGGTCGGGTTCAGGATCTTGGCGGTTTCGGCCATGAATTCCACACCGCAGAAGACAATAATATCCTTGTCCGTCGCAGCGGCTTTACGGCATAGCTCCAGGGAATCCCCGGTGATGTCCGCGACGGCGTGAAAAAGGGCTGGCTCCATATAGTTATGGCCCAGGATAATGGCGTTGCGTTCTTCCTTCAGCTTATTGATTTCATAAGCCAATTCAGCTTTATGCTCCAGTTCGAACTCAGGAACAAGGCCCTGGAGTTTTTCCTTCATCAGGGCATAGGTGGCATCAAGTGATAGTGACATATCGGCGCCCTCCATGGGTAGCGGCTCGGTCGGGAAGTCTTGCGAAAAAACTGGCAAAAAGCAAGTTCAAAGGCCCTTGAGGACGGAGACCAAGGGCTCTTCGAGGACGGAGCCTCAAGCCCGGGACTTGTTCCGCCGATAAACCCTGTGTTACAAGGTAAAGCAGGAGAACTTTTTTATGAACTCGATTCAAAACAACACGACAACGCAAACGACAAAGGCACGACCTTGGCGTTGTTGAGCGTTTTTCGCATATAAGCTCGAATCAACCCAGGTCCCCGTACCTGGGTTTTTTGTTTTCACGAGCAAAAGTCCAGGCGTTCCGGGGACCTCATTTATGGAGTATCCCATGGAATCCGCATCTCTTGTTCGTCTCCGTCATAGCCTTGCCCATGTCATGGCGCAGGCCGTCCGTGATCATTTTTCCAAGGAGGGTCCGGTCCACTTCGCTGGCGGCCCCCCGATCCAGGATGGCTTCTATTACGACTTTGATCTGCCGCGCGCCCTTGTCCCTGATGACCTGCCCGCCCTTGAAAATCGTATGAAAGAAATCCTGAAGAAGGGACATGCCTTCCGCTATCAGGAGCTTTCAGCCGACGAAGCTCGCCTCATTCTCGCCGATCAACCCTATAAACTCGAAATACTCGACGGCCTGCAGAAGGGTGGCTGCGATGATCACGGCGAAAAAATCGGCGACGCCGTCCCGCAGCTCATCTCTCTTTATGAGCACGCTGATTTCCGCGATCTTTGCCGTGGTCCGCATGTCGCCTCGTGCCAGGACATCCCTTCCGACTGTTTCAAGCTGATGAAAATCGCCGGAGCCTACTGGCGCGGAGATGAAAAGCGGCCCATGCTGCAGCGTATCTATGCCCTGGCCTTTGCTTCCGCCGCCGACCTCCAGGAGCATCTGCATCGCCTCGAAGAGGCTGAAAAACGCGATCATCGAAAGCTCGGCAAGGAACTCAAACTCTTTTTCTTCCACGCCACCGCTCCCGGCATGCCCTACTGGTTGCCGCAGGGATTTTCCATCCTGAATCAGCTCATCCAATGGTGGCGCGAGGTTCATGAGCGCGAGGACTATGCGGAAATTTCGAGCCCTTTGATCAACTCCAAAAAGCTCTGGGAAATTTCCGGGCACTGGGAGCATTATCGCGACGATATGTTTGTGATGGCCTTGGACAAGGACGAAGTCTATGGCGTCAAACCCATGAACTGTCCGAATGCCATGATCGTCTTCAATCATGAAGCCAAAAGCTATCGCGACCTGCCTTTGCGCCTTTCCGATTGCGATGCCCTGCACCGGCACGAAAGGTCCGGTGCGCTGCACGGACTTTTGCGGGTGCAAAAATTTCAGCAGGATGATGCGCATATCTTCGTCGAAAATCAGGAGGACGCCATTCATCGTGAATTTCAGCGCATCCTCGAACTCGTCGATGAATTCTATCGCGTCTTCCGGCTGCCGTACCGCTTTCGTCTGGCAACCCAGCCGCAGGATTCCATGGGCGAAGCCGCTGATTGGCAAAGGGCGGAAGCCTGCCTCAGGCGGGTGCTGGATGAAAGGGGCGGCTCGTATGAGGTCGCCGTCGGGGACGGCGCTTTTTATGGACCCAAGATTGATATCCTGATTCAGGATGCCATCGGCCGCGACTGGCAGATGGGAACCCTGCAGCTCGACCTTCAGCTGCCGCAGCGCTTTGATTGTCAGTATGTGGATCGTGATGGGCAGCGCAAACATCCGGCCGTCATTCATCGCGTGATCTATGGATCCATGGAGCGTTTCATCGGCATTCTGATTGAACACTGCGAAGGCAGGTTTCCGGTCTGGCTGGCTCCAGTGCAGCTGCGCATCCTTCCGATCGCGGATCGTCATGAAGACTTTGCCCGTCGTGTTCAAAAAAGTCTCAGAGCCGCAGGAATTCGCGCCGATCTGGACGCGGATGCGCAAAGCCTCGGCCATCGCGTTCGGCAGTTTCGTTTGGAACGGATACCCTATGCGGTCGTCATCGGCGATCAGGAGGTCGAGCAGGGAAGACTCTCCTTGCGCTCGCGGGATGATGAAGGGCTTGTGTCTTTGAACGTGGACGAGCTGCTCGAAAAACTGAAGCGGGAAATTCAGGCGAAGTATATGAGGTGAATTTGTTGTGATAGGCAACATAAAAAATGAAAGAGCTTAGTTTGGTTCGTATACACAACTAAATAAGGATTCGGCTGTGTGCCTTGTGGAATACATATTTGAAGGAAATACGGGATCACTCTAAAGGATGCCACCACTGCGTATTGAAATATTCTTAGCACTGATGGGTAGAAATAGCGCTTGATAGGTCTTCTAGTTTGTTTTTTAACAAAACGAAATCATTGTTAGAAAAATAATGGAAGGGGGACATATCATGAATCACTTTTGGAAAAAGATTTTCGATCCTGGACGGCTGTCCATCTGCGCTCTGGCGCTGTCGCTGGGGAGTTCAGCGTTGTTTGCAGCGAAAGGTTCGCTGGCGCCTCCGGGTGTCACCGGATCCCAGGACAACGGGGCTCCGGGCTTTATGTACCGGAGTCCCGTCTATCGCACGGCGAATGTTCCGGACGACAAACCCGTGCCGTCGAACGACTGGTGGACGGGAATACTCGTTCGCAATGATCTCGTGACGATGGCGGCTTATCCTTTGGTTTATGCGCTCTGCAAGGCCGAAGGCAATGGACTCTCCATCGCTTACAAAGACCAGGGTTTTGTTGCGCAACCCGCCGGTGGCGCCGTCCTGGGCTACAGCAAGCGGAATTGGAAAATCTCCTCGCCCGTGGAATATGATCTGGTTGTTTATAACAGCCTGGCGGACGGCACGGTCGTCACCAAACTGGATGGCTTCGGTGACTGGCATATCAAACTTCTGTCGGTGGATAACGCCGGGCATGAGATGTCGAGCACCCTGGCGGCAGGCAGCCCGATTTCCTATCACAGCTTTAAAAACGGGCAACCCAAAATCCATATCTCGGATTTTGACGGCAACGGCATCCAGTTCTTTACCAAGGATGGCAGTCCGGTTCCCCTGGGAATCAACAGCAGCTATCAGGGTGATCATGTGCTGGTTCGCTTTCTGGATCGTCGATTCAAAAAGCCTCGCTGGTATGGGCTTTTCGCAGCGGAAGGCACGCTCTGGAAACGCATGGATGCCAACAAAATCACGCTGGAGGGCGCTGCGAGCAACTATGTGAATGTCGTCCTGCTCCCTGATCAGGCGGCTTCGACAGTGAACACAGAACTTGCCGCCCAGGTCTATGCCCACGCCTATACGAAGATCGCGGGCACTGCATCGCGCTATCGCTATGATGAAGCGTCGGCATCGGTGATCACGGACTTTACCTTCACGCCGGAGCGTATGCGGAGCGGACCGGAGTTTGAAGACGGGGTTCTGACGACACTCTTTCCCCATCAGTATAAGCATATGACGACGAACTCCGGCCTGCTCCCGAACGCCGAGGTTCGCACCATGCGCGGCTCCATGCGCTACTTTGCGGGCAACAGCTTTCAAACCGTCCTGAAGAACAGCGGGATCCTGCCGTTTTTCACCGAACCCAAGGGCTCGCAAGGCTATGATAGAAATCGGCTCCTCGACTATATCCGCGATGAGCAGTATGTGGTGGATCCCGGAGTCTATGGGCCGGATACCTATGGCGGCAGCAAAGGGCTTTTGCGCGCGGCGGAATACCTTGTGATGACCGATCAGCTCGGCAATCCCAAGATCAAAGCCTATGATCCGAATCAGCCTGAATTTGCGGCCAAGGATGCCATCCTCGCAACGCTCTACAATCAGTTTGCCGATTGGTTCACCTATTCCCCGGGTCAGGAAAAACTGTTCTGGCACGATAACAAACCCTATCCTTTCATGACCTATAATCCACCGTCCGCCACCGAATTCGGTCGCCTGGTCGGCTGGCGCGCGGGCTTTGGCTCCCAGGCTTTGAATGATCAGCACTTTCATTATGGTTACATGCTGCATGCGGCGGCGATTCTTGCTCTGCATCATCCGACCTTCGTTCAGGATTATGCGTGGGCGGTGGATATGATCATTCGCAATATCGCCTCCCCCGATCGCAAGGATCCGCAATTCCCTTACCTTCGCTATTTCAATAGCTACGCGGGTCGCAGTTTCGCCAGCGGCTGGTACTGGGATGACAACTATCAGGGGAACGATCAGGAATCGACCTCGGAAGCCATGAATGCCTGGTCCAGCATCTATCTTTGGGGGCTGGTAACGGGGCAAAAGAACTGGCGGGACCTGGGGCTTTATCTTTACTGGACCGAGAAAACCGCGGTGGATGAATACTGGCTGGATGTGAATGATGAAAATCTGAGCCCTGATTATCCTTACACGCACGCTGTTATACTGCGCGATACGGCCTATGAATTCGATTCGCACTGGGGATCACGGCAGATCGAAGAGCTTTATGGGATACAGACGCTGCCGGTCACGGCCGCCACGCTCTATTTTGGTTTGAATCAGCCCTATGCCCAGCGTTTTCTGAATGAAATGCTCTCGATCAATAAGAGCACCAACGGGGGCTTCAATCTGGATCCGGCTGCGCAGACCGTGGCCTCGGCCTGGGATGGCATCACCCTGCGGCTGATGGCCCTTGTCAATCCAGGGATGGCCTTGTCTGAATTCAAGTTCGGAAAAACCTACTTCCCTTACGACTATGATCATACCGCGATCCAGGCGCATGAAACCTGGGCTGCGACCTACTACTTCATTCATAAGATGAATGAGCTGGGAGCGCCGAGCGCGGATTTCACCGCGGATCAGCCGTCCTATGGAGTCTTTAAAAAGGCCGAAGCCTATAACCTTGTGGCCTTCAATCCCTCGCGCACCGAGTCGATGACGATTCGCTTCAAGGATGCGGATGGGCGTGTGATTCAAACGATAGCGGATATTCCGCCGCTCGAAACGGTGACGCGAAGGCTGGCGCTTTAAGAGGGAATGCGGCTCTTGCGTCCCGATTACGAGATAAGACGGGTCGGCATCTGCCGCAGGAGTTTGAGTCGGTAGAAGGTCTTGGAACCCTCGAAGCCACGGAGGACCTGTTCGTCCTGGGTCCAGGTGATATTCTGCCGGCTCAGGAACTCCTGAACTTTCGGCATCTGGAAAAGGCTGGCCGAGATCACGATGTCTTCATCCTGAGCCTGATCGAGGAGCCTGGAGCAGATATTCACATGGGTTCCAAAATAATCCATGTGATCGTTCAGGTTCACCATGATGCAGGGGCCGCTGTGAAGGGCTATTTTTAGGCCGCGCAGCGAGTTTTCGCGCCCCTTGCTTTCATAGTACTTTTGAATGGACATGGCCGCCGTGATCGCGGTTTCTTCATCAATGAAGGTGGCCATCACCGCATCGCCGATGGTCTTGACGATGCTGCCTCCGCCTTTTTTGATGAAGTCCTCCATCACCGCGAAATGGTCCTGGACCAGGCGGAAGGCTTTGGAGTCGCCGAGTTCCCGATAGAGCTGGGTCGAGCCGCGAATATCCGAGAATAAAAAGACGAGATGCCCGACGCCCAGCTGCATGCCGGGTCTTAGGGCGTCTTCACCAAAAAGATGCTGGTAGGAAGGCAGAGATGTCACGTGATCGGCGGTCGCCGCATCATGATGGGGATCCAGGCAATCAAAGCGAATGATTTGCCAAAGGCTGCTCGGGTTGTCCCAATCAAGGGTGAACTGCGGGCGAAGCCGAACTTCAGGCATTGTCTTCAGCTTTTCAAGGTCCGAACGTTTCAACTCCGCAAGGCCCGCCTCATCCACGGTCAAACGCAAGAGATGCCCGTCTTTCATATCACGCAGACGATAGCTGTGTCCGGGCAGATGCACAGCCACGCTGCGCGCTTCATTCGGAGCGAAGGGAATCTGGGCGTGAATCGAAGGGCTGCGGCCGGGATTGCCGATGCAATAAACCGGCGCGGGCTCGACGGCGAGCTCACCGGCGAACTGGAACGAGAGTTCCACGTCCTTGGAATCAATCACATCGAAGTTGATGCCGCAGGCTTCGCAGTGGACCTTCTTATCGAGTTCACGCAGGCTTTTGCTCTGTTTTTTCGCGCCGCGGCAGCCGGGGCAGAGGATATCCCAGTTCAAGGCGAAGAGTCCAACCTGAGTGCCTTCCAGAAAGAAGGCGAGGGTGTTTTGCCTGGGCAGCTTATAATAGTCGGCGATTTCATAGGGCCGGAGACGCTGCAGAAAACGATCGCTGGCGCGCGCCCGGTAATCAGAAAGGGCTTCGATCTGGGCGTGGAACGGCTCCAGTTTTTTCAGGATTTTCTGATATTTTTTCACGGCCGCGGGATTCGGCTCGGGATTCATCGACGCTTCGAAGAGTTGCGGCTGGTTCGAACGCACTTTTTGGACGAGGTCCTGAATCACATCATGGAACAGGGCCGTGGATTTTTGCAGTTTGATCCAGTAAATGCCTCGGAGCGGACCTTTGAGCACGACCCGCATGATGGCTTTGACTTTGGTGTGCTCGGGATCCAGGGCTTCCACTTGAAAGCCGAGCGAGGCATAGCGCATGGGGCCCTTATCAAAAAGCCGCGCGCCGATGCTGTAGGAGCTGTTCACCCACTCATAGGGCTTTTCAAAGAAGCGGGCGGTACCGAAGGGGACCTTATATTCGCCTTCCAACACCGAGCCGGTTTCCTCGGCCTTGTGATAGGTGAAGTTCACCGTTCCCATGCCCAGCTTGCGCCGCAGAAGATCATGGTCGATGATGACCGCCCATACCTTTTCCAACGGCGCTTTTACAGTGAATTCCTGCATCAGGATCTCGCCCTGCTTTTCCAGTTGCGCGAGTTCCGCCGGTTGAAAGATTTTGGTGATCTTCACGGTCAATGGATTATCCTCCCCGGAGCTTTTCGGAGGGGGCGCGGGATCCATTGAATGGGGCTTTCGCAAAAGCCCTTGGTCCTTTGCGAAGATAAGCGGAAAACCTTAGGCTGGGCGGGGTTTATAGCGCAGCAGAATATTGCCGGATGAAAAACTCTGAAGGCCCATGAGGGTCAGTTCATAACGCGCCCCGAGGCCCTCGAAAAGCGAATGTCCCCGGCCCAGGAGAACCGGATTCAGGATGAGCCGCAGTTCATCCACCAGTCCGGCCTCCAGCAGGGACTTGCAGAGTTCGGAGCTGCCAAAGACGGCGATGTCGCGACCCTCTTCTTTTTTCCAGGCGCGGATCGTGTCCAAAACGGGTTCACGAACGATATGACTGTTCTGCCAGTCGGCCTTTTTTAAGGTGCGCGAACAAAGATATTTGGGCAGGGAATTCATAAGGCCGGCCACGTGCGGATCGCTCTTTTTGGCCTGTTCTGTCGACCAGTAGGCGGCCATCAGTTCCCAGGTCTTGCGTCCAAAGAGAAGTCTGTCCACCGATTCCAGCATGTCGATGGAGTAGTCATTGTACTCGGCGTCCACGTTATGCCAGCTGAGATCGTGCCCCTGGCCTTCAAAATAACCGTCGGCGCTGATCATGTTCGCGATGTAAAGTCTGCGGGTCATCGGAGTGCTCCTATGTTCAGAGTGACGAAAAAAAAAGTTTCCTTGGCGATGAACCTTTCCATGACCATTCTCGTCTAAGGAGGCATGTAAGACCTTTTTTGAAAAGGAAACGGTATGCGCCCTGTAAAAATAACTCTTCTGATGCTGATGGCCTTTTTCACGTCCGAGATGGCTCTGGCCCAACCGCCTGCGCGCAATCCTGAACGGCAGATTCATGAGGTGCTGAAGACGGTTCAGCTCGATCCTGAACAAAAGGTTAAAGTGCGGCAGATCCGTGAGTCAAGCCGCAATCGTCTTCAGGGTCTGCGGGAAGAGCTGGACAAAAGTCGTCGGGCCTTGGATGAGCAGCTGGATAACAGTGCGGATGACCCCGCTGTGCGCGAGGCCTTTCAGAACCTTCAGACAGCGCGTGCGGCCCTGGAAAAAGCCCGTTTTGAACGCATGCTCGCCATCCGCGCGGTTCTGTCCGAACAGCAAAGGTTGGCGTTCCAAAATCTGAGGCAGAAAACGCGCGCCGCCCGGGAGCCGGGACCTTCCGGCACACGGCGTGAGTGAAGTATGATGGACTTCGCCCTTGTCTATCGGGATTATGCCGGCCTTGTCCGCCGTGTTCTGAGTGGGCTTTTGCCCGCTTCGGAGGTGGATGATGGGGTGCAGGAGGTTTTTCTGAAAGTTCATCGCCATCTGGATGGATTTCGCGGGGATTCCTCCTTGAAATCCTGGGTGTATCGGATCAGCCTGAACACAGCGCAGGATATGCAGCGGGCCCAGAGCTGGCGGCGGTTTTTGAAGCCCGGCGCGACGGCTCATGATTCCGGTGATGCCCGGCCGAATGCTGAAGTGCGGCTGGGGGAATATCAGATGCTGCAAGAGGGTTTGCAAAAATTGACTTTCAAGGAGCGCAGCGCTGTGGTTTTGTTTTATTGGGAAGAGGAGAGTCTTGAGGACATCGCGCGGCATCTTCAGATTCCTGAAGGTACTGTGAAATCGCGGCTCTCCACCGCGCGAAAAAAACTGCAGAGTTGGCTGGAAAGGGAAGGGGAAGCGCCATGAACGATCCCTTGCATGACTTTATGAAAAAGCATAAGCCTTCCGTGGAGGCAGCGCCCCGGGATGAGTACGAGCGTATTCTGGAGCGGGCGCGGCAGGAAAAAAGAAAGCGGCAGCATAGGATCTGGTTGGGTGTGTCGGCGGCGAGCCTGGCTGCAGCGGGTATGATGGCGTTCTTGACTTTTACGCCCAGGGCCGAGCCGGAGGCCTGGCTTGAGGCGGATGATCTTAGCTATCAGCCTGAGATTCAGGACCGCGGGTCTTATCAGGATTGGCTGTGGATTACGGATCAGGTTGTGGATGAGGCGGAGGAGTGAAAGGGGGCGCGAGGACCCCCTTTCATTTCAGGTGCCGAGGCACTTGAGAGTATCGGATGTAAAGTTGAAGCTTTGTTTGCAGCTTCGAATTTTCGCGGAGGGGTCTCTTGGTTCCTTCGCGATGAAATCAAGACAGGCTTTGCGGTCGCTTGTCATGCTGAAGGCATCATAGCAGGTTTGGATGGCCTTAGACGGTTCGTAGCGGGTGTTTTTTACGGTGACTATGCAGTTTTCAATGTCCGAGGTGAAGCCGGCCCCGTCTTTGCAGACGCGTATGACGGAGGTCGGATTATAGTTCCGACCGCTGGCGCTGCTGATGCACTTCATGCGCTCCGAGGTGAATGAGAAGGCCTGTGTGCAGGCTTCAATAACGCTCGCGGCTCCGTAGCGCATCTGCTGGCCTTCTTTGATGCACTGGAGTTTATCGCTGTCGAAATTAAACGCACGACCGCAGGCACCTACGACGTCCGGCTTTTGTTCGCCGTGATGATCGGGATGAGGGTGGTGCGATCCACCCTGTCGACGGCCACGGTCATAACCGGACTGATAGCGGTCGCGGATGTCGGTGTAAAAATCCGAAGGGCAAAGTTCAGGATAACGAGGGTTGGCAGGCAAACCGCTGACGGCATCATGATAGCCGCGTTCCTGGAAGTCTTCCAACAGACAGATCTCGCGTTTCTGGTCGGCCCAGCCGCGGTCGTAGCCTCTTAAATACGCATGCTGGGATTTTTCATCGCAGAATTCCGGGCTGCCGCGGAGTCTTTGATTACTGCGTGCGGCGTCGGCCTTGCCTTGATCGAGGCCGTTTTCGAAGGTGCAGAGTTTTTGCACGATATCGTTACGCTCGCGGTAGAATTGAGCGTTGTAGGCTTCGAGTAAATCAGGAAAACGCTGGGCGCAGTTGCCGTATGTTGCAGGGTCAAAGGATGGCCGTGAGTTCAATTGCGCTTGTTTTCTGATGCTTTCGATATGCTGCGAAGGCTGGCAATAGGCGCGGAGTCCTTTGGTGTAAGCGTCCTGATAAGCCTGTTTCAGACGGCTTCTTTGCCCCTGCGAGCACACCAAATACTTCGCTTCGATATCCAAACTCGCCTGGTTGCTGCGACCGGCCTGCTCGCCGCGGGCCTTCGCGGTGTCCACCGAGCAGTGCTCCTCGACGCCTCTTTTATAAGAACTCATGAACGCCTTCTCCAGCGCTCCCTTGTCCCCCTGACAGATCTGATAACGCAGCGGCAAGCCGGTAACATT
Source organism: Oligoflexus sp. (assembly GCF_035712445.1). NCBI lineage: Bacteria > Pseudomonadati > Bdellovibrionota > Oligoflexia > Oligoflexales > Oligoflexaceae > Oligoflexus > Oligoflexus sp. The sequence continues at coordinate 76,731 of NZ_DASTAT010000038.1, forward strand.
CTCACCCTGCAGTCCCGCATCCCGGCCGTCATCGCTGGCGTTTTGCACGCTGCAAAGCAGCTGAAGGCCGGCTTGGTATCCGCTTTGATAGCCCGTGCGGAAAACCTCGGACGTCTCCCCCTCGCACTCGGACCCTTGATTGTAATCCGCCGGTCTGCCGGCCAAGGCCTGCTGCCGGCCGGTGTCAAAGGCGCCCTGTTGAGTGCAAACGGCGGGGGTTATACAGCCTTGGAGGGGGAGGATAAGGGTTAAAAGCAGAAGTCTCTTCAAGGGGTTCTCCTTTGGGGCCGGGTCTTTTTCTGTTTGGTCATTCTACCATCGTAGGTAGGGACTGAAAAAGTATGGAGTTATTGCAGCCTAGGGTCCCAACTCTCTTCGTTCCAAATGATAGAGTCGACTTTTGGAGCTGCCGATCCATCCAGTGTGGATTTACTTTCATAATGGAGTTTGTCTTTCCCACCCTATCTTTACGAGTAAGGCCTACGGTAAACGGATCTGCCGTTTGGAAAAAACGCCGAAGGTCAATGGGAAACGACTCTCCCGAAGGTGTAACTACGGCTGGAACGCTAGAATAGGAAATACCATGGCTCCACTCGACTTGAGTATGCAGCTTCCAAATATTTTCATCTAGAAAGTCACCGCTAAGTCCAGTTCGAAGATTCATGATCCATTTTGAACTGGTTTCGCTTTCCAGGTAGACCCATTTGTCATCATCAAAGGTGGTTGCTACGTATCCTTCAGGAATGGGAAATGTCTCGTGTTCAGTGCCGTCGTAAATATTAAATTTCCTGAGGTTCCCACTGCACGTCGAATAAAGGAAGGGATCAGGGCTTGAAGTCATGACTTGCTGAGCGATTGACGTCAAAGCGATGATGAAGTCTCTTGCAGATTCTGAATTTGGGGCACTACATAATTCTAAAGCATTGATCAGTGAAGCGCTCTGGTTCACGACCTGAACATTAGCCTTTTGTGAGCTGACTCCTAGTAAAAGCACGACAGGGAGAGAATATCGGGACAGAGGGAAACCCTCCATAGGTCCTGAAGGGCTTATCCACTGGTCGTCTTTTCGTGTGAAGAGAAGGGTCAGCGGAGGCAGGCTGCCGCGATAGCTGTCAGGATAAAATGTGTAATGTTCAACTGCATGATGGACAGCAAGAACCTGAGGGAGCGGGAACCAGCTGACCTGGAGCTTGCCCTCTAGACTGATGTGAGCGATCTTTGAAAAGCGTTCTGTCGCTGGACTCCATTGTAAGAGTTCGCGAGCTGCTGTTATAAGGATAACTTCGCCATCCGTTAGAATCTGCCATTCCGTTATTTCAGTCGGAGGTACTATCACTTTATTTCGCGTCTTCTTATGGTCGGCCCAATGAAAAAAACCGTCTTTTCGCTTGCAAAGCGAATAGTCGTTACCGTGGGCTATGACACAGGACTCCCGCTGGACACCTGCTCCATAACGCCCAGTGTCTCTGGAATGAAAGAGGCAATGGAATTTCCTGAGTATCTAAAAAAGTGTTCTTCTGCAGGGGCAATGAAATGAGGTGGAGCGAGCGCTCACCCTCAAGATACAATACGTTGCGATACATCGGTTGTGTTTTTAGATAGCCCGAAGACTTTGAATAAAAAGTCTGATCTGGAGTGCCTCCAGATAAATCTTTGAAGTCAAGATACTGCTTTCGCCCATCGTTTGAAACCCTGGAAGCCAGCGCTTCCTGCTGACTCCAGTCGATGCGATAAACATCATTGCAGTCTTTGGGTTTTGCGGGTTCACTGTAATTTACGTAAAAGAGTTCTCCCGTTGGTGCAAGTTCTGGCCTTCTGATCCAGCATCCTTTTGGATCTTTATAAATAGCTGTTTTGTTTGTGTTCCAGTCAATGCGGAAGACGTATTCAGCAAAGGAAACATAATAGTACTGCTTATCCGAAGAAATCGAGAACTCGAGGCCTGGGTGCTGTGTGTAGCGAAGGTCTTCTGGCAGTGGAATGATTTGCTTTTTTTCGAGACTAATCATGTCGATGAACGTTAGGAATAGAAGGATGATGATCAAGTTGCCTGGCATAGCGTCTGGCCTTTTTAAAGGTTCAACACAAGCGGATAGCTGATTTTAAGTGGGAGTGCAAGTGGCGCTGGAAAGGGTAGTCAAAATATAAAAAAGGCCTGAATCCCTAAAAAGGGATCAGGCCTGATTTTATATAAGCAAGAAACGAAGGACTTATTTTACCCGATACAGTGTAAACGAGTCTCCAGCTTCAGCTCCCGTCGGAGATCCAAAGGAGCCTGAGAAAGATACAGTCGAAGGAACCGTACCGCCAGTAGCTGGGTTCGCAACCTCCTCAACTTCCAAGGTCCCAGTCAGCAGAACAAATCCGGTGCCAGAGCCTGGGGCCTTGGCTACAACGGTGCGAGAATATGTTTCAACGCCCGGTTGAGTCTGTGGCTTACAGACTCCTCGAACTTTCATCTCGCTGGTTTTATCGCCAACTTTCCGAATCAGATTGCCAGTTGCTGTGTAATAGTCACTGGATTTTCCACATGGCTCAGCGTTAAGTGCGTTAAGCTGCGAAGAAGGAGTCAGTGCCATGTACTCAACTCTAAGAGTCATGTCTGCAGTATCAGCAGCCATCTCCATAGGCAGTGCTTTATTTGCACCGATAGGCAGAGGCAAAGTACCATCCGCTTGTACGGCAACGCTGAAACTAAGCGCCAAACTGCTGAGCAGCGCCAGCTTCCTCAGGTGATTCATGTACTTCATAATTGGGCCTCCGTTCGATATCTTGGTCGATCTTGTGTTGAGACTGGTCTCGTCCAGCCAGTTTATAGCCTTGTCTGCCCGAAAGCAAACAGAGAGGTTGGTTCTCATAGGGTTCAATCAATGCCCGTATACGACGTGCAAGGTCAAAAATACGTGGGTCATGGGTTCTAGGCTTATACTCTTCTTCCGGCCACAACCGTGATGCAATATCAGCCTTGCTTACAAAGCTGCCACGACTAAACAGCAGCTCCAGGAAGTCATAGATAAGCGGCTTATCATGCAGGGCAACCCATTTCCCTTGAACGCAGATGCGGCGCAAGTCGGGATCCATCTGGAGCGAACAACTCAAGGAGTAATCGAGGTCCTTGAATTTTTCATTCACCAAATAGGTCAGGTACGTGCATTCCTCGGGATCCAGATAGCAATCGAGCAAATCCAGACTGACTTCAAGCGCATCGTACTTCGCCAGATCCTTGTACATGCAGGCCATACCATAGAGGCTTTTGATTATGAAGTAATTCCATTGCCGCGATGTTGATTCTTTAATCACCGCCTGGAAAAACTTCTTCGCCAAGGAGGTATCCTGCTGAAAGATATAAGAGACGTTGGCCCGAAGCAGATAAAGACTGAGACGCTGGTCGACGCTGACCAGATCCTCAAGCTCTTCCATCTCACGCACCAGACGGCCGATGTCCTGGGTTTTTTTCAGGGAATAATAGACGTTCGCAAGGCCAAGCAAAGCCTTGAAGTAATCCTTCACCGTCTCGCTGCGATCGGCGAGCAGACGGAAGAGCCTTTCGGCCATCTCATATTCCTGATCCACATAGGCAAGGCGAGCCGTTGTGTAAAGATAGGAATCGGACTGCTTTTGATGATACTGCGTCAGCTCGCGAAGCAAAGCCCGCGATTCAGCGACCTTGTGCATTTCCCAAAGAGCCTGGGACTTATAGAGCTGCAGCGTGAAGAAGTCATCAACCGACGGGTTATTCTGGCAGCTCAGATCCACGGATTGGCTGACGCGCTTGAATTGGCACTGATAGTAGAGATCCTTGATTTCAGCGATGCTAGCATTCCAGTCCATGGCTACGTCATCCTTCAAGTGCTCGTGGTGGCTACATAAGACACTAAGCACAGAACAAGCCACGCTATGGAGGCCTTGTGGAATCTGAAGAAGACCCGATTCAAGCGGGTTACAGGACCACGGGAGCCCGCCCAGCACGAGTGACAGGTTTACTTTTGATACCAAAAAGCTCAGTTCTACTGGTATAGGCCAAGTCATTTAGGTATCATTATCGGTAGACCATACGAGGAAGACATGACGACCAAAGGGAAATCGGACAAAGACAAGCGCGGCGTCCTCGTCTGTATTTCTGGCAAGAGTCAAAATGAGCTGGTGAAACTCCGCCGGGATAATACCATTTTCGGGCGCGAGAAGGCCGATATCATTGTGTCTGACGCCGAGGTGTCGGCCACGCACTGCCAGATTCAGTGCATTGAAGATTCCTATCATATCTTCGATATGAACAGCAGCAACGGGACCTTCGTCAACGGCCAGCGCATCGTGAAGGCCAAACTCAAGGAAGGCGATGTCATTGAAATCGGCAAAACGGTCTTTCGTTTTGCGCTAGAGGATGAAAAGAACGTTCGCCACATTCCCACGCTCTTCAGTTCCACGAAAAAACAGGATCGCAGCAACAGCCTCGTGGATACCTTGATAGAGAAGGAACTCAAGCAAGCGCATAAGGTTCACCTGGAAATCATCGTGCAGTATGGCAACGGCAGCCGCGAGACGATCCACCTGCACCAGAAGGTCGCCTATATCGGCCGCGCCTCCAGTTTTGGGCATTTTGATCAGGATTCGGAAATTTCCAGGAAACATATGATGATTAAGCTCAATGACACCGGCGAAGTCTTCGTCGAGGATCAGGGCTCGACCAACGGGTCGTTTCTGAACGGCCAGAAGATGACCGGCATGCACCGCGTGCAGCCCACCGATGAGGTGCGCGTCGGACGCTGTATTCTACGTATTATTGCCAAGAGTTGAATCTCAGGTCTTCGGCAGAGCCACATCACTCGTTGCAATGCGCAGGCGTATTTCGATGGTCGTGCCGTGCTGCACCGAACCGGTCTGCTGCTCGACCGAATCGATATGAATGCTGCCCCCGAACATTTCCAGGAAGGTCTTCACCAGAGGCATTCCAAAGCCTGTGCCCGACTCGTTATTGGTTCCGCGCCGCGAGATATTGGCCTTGGGATCGAAGAGCAGGTTCAGTATATCCCGCGGCATGCCTATGCCCGTATCCCGAATCGTAATCACCGCGAAATTATCAATGCGTTCGGCATCCAGCGTCACCGATCCACCTTCCGAGGTGAATTTGATGGCATTGGACACAAGGTTATTGAAGATCTCGTGGGTCAGAGATGTGCTGTCGGCCAGCACCAGGATATCATTGCTTTCCTCGATAAAGCGCCAGGACAGTTTCACGCCCTTTTCAATGGCCTTGGTCTGAAAGAAGAAGTCGATATCCTCGAAGACCTTGCGCAGGGAGCAGGGCTTCAGCTCGAAAGCCAGCTTGCCGGAACGGAAGGCTTCATAGCGGCGAACCTGGTTGATGATCCCTTCGATGGAATCCGACGCCCGCTTCACCCGCTCCCACTGCTTCAATTCATCAGGCTTCAGCTGACTGCGGCGCGAGGCCAGGAAGAAGACCGTCTTGATAATCGAGATGGGATTACTGATATCATGGCAAACCATGCGCAGAAGATGCTGAAGGTTATCCCGTTCGCGAGCCTTCATCTCCGCTTCAATGCGGCTTTGCTGAATTTCCTTGATGCGGAGCGCCAGGGCGATCGACATCAGGACCATCTCCAGCATATTGCCCATCAAAGGCGAGACGGCGACCCAGGTGGTTTTGCTGATGACGCCGACGTTGCCGAGCACCCACACGGCCACGCTGCTGGCCAAAGATCCCCAACCGATCAGGAAAACGACAGCGGTGCGGTCGCCATGACGAATGGCGGTCACAGCGCCCAGAAAGACGAAAAAGAGCGAGAAGAGATCGAAGAGGCTCACATAGCGGGAGAAGGAAAAACCCCAGGGCGTCATGAGGAGAAGCGCCAGACCCACAGCCAGGCACACGACGCTCAGGATCAGCTTATCGAGCTTCGGGGCAATGCGGGCGAGGTTCAGAAAACTGCGGGTATAAAGCATGGCCGCGATCGCGGGCAGACAGATCACAAGATGCGCATCCCGCGTGCTGGCAAGCGGCCAGGGAAAGCCCCACATCTCGGCGTAACCGCCCTGGACAATGGCGTTGAGCAGCATGGCGCTCGAAAAGAACACGTACATCAGATAATCTTTGTAGCGAATGAAGATGAAGAGGCAAAGGTTATAGACGAGCAGCGCGAAAAGGCAGCCGTAGTAAGCATAGAAGATCGAATTTTCCAGCGTGGCCTGATCCAGATGGTGCTGATCGTCGAGCACGATGAAGTTGATGGCGAGCTGCAGATCACTGCGAATGCGGAAGTAGACCGTGAGATCCTGGTCGCGAGGCAGCTCGAAGCGCCCAAACGGCATTCGTGTATACGGATCACGGGGATGATGCAGAGTGCCTATATTTTTAGCTGCGATCTGTGAGTCGCCCTGCCAGATGAAGACTTCAAAGAGATAAAAATCCGGCCGCAGGGAGCCCAAAATCCATTGCAGGCGCTCGCTTTCATTCCGGATCGAGACTTTGAACCAAATGGTGCTGCGGGTGAAGCCAAAGCTGCTTTTGTGCAGATCGGAGACCGGAATAAACGATCCTGCCTGATCTATATTGCGTATGTCCTCGACCGAAAAGCGGCCTTCCTTATCTTCGAAGGCGCTCACGAACGGGACCAGATCATAGCGCCCCTGTGCTGGAGACAACACGAGGGTATTGGCTGACAAGGGTTTCATCCACCCAAGGAGCAGCCAGACTATGATCCCAATGGAGCGGCCGGAGAGCATAAAAGATTCCCATTGATTCTGATGAGTTCTCGGTTTTTGCATGGAAAAGTTAAGTCGGTCAAGGCCCAGCTGCTAAAGCGGTGTTTCCCGTACTTCTTCTTTGTCCCGAATTTTCTTCGGAATAGCGTCCTTTCTCGTTTATCGAATAAGGGGGGGCGGTGTGATTTTATGTAGCTGAACTTATTGCCCGGCGCGGGTTCTGTCCGGATTTTGCAAAAATTGTTTATAATAAAAACCACGGACGAACGAAGACCCTTCTTTCGAAAAAGGATGGCTATGACAAGCGCGCCTGTTTCTCTCGCATTTACTGAAGACATGCACGGATACTGTGATTTCAGCGGAGCCACGCAGGACTTTGGTCGTGATGAGCAGCAGTGCTACGAGTCGGCCTTTCAGAAGGGCCAGTCCCAGGGACGCGCCGTCAAATTCCGGTTGACGATCCAGATTCCCGACATCGATCGTTTTGTGAAAGATCCCTCGCTGAAGGCCGAGGCCATTGGCAAAGTCGAAGCGGATGCGGCGGGCGGTGATCTTCAGGTGGAAAAAGGGACCTTCAACCTCTTCGTGCAGCCGGCTCCTGATCAGGCGAGCACCATCGCGCGCGAGATGCATTACACGCTTTACCTAAGAAACAAAAAGGGCGAACCCTGGACGTTTTATGGCTATAAGACAGTGCGTGACGGCGCCATGGCGGAAGTCTGGAACCAGACCACGACGCTCTATACAAGGCTCTGGAAAGGGCATTCCGACAAGGCCCCGGATCAGGTCGCAGCCCAGGGCATCCTGCATCTGACGGCCGAAGACTTCGCGCGTCAGCTGACGACTTTCAAAAGTTCCGGGCGCACCATCCTGGAACGCGCCCGTGCGCTCACGCTCTTTGGTGGTGAATTCCTAGGCAATCTCTGGACCTCGTATGCTCCTGGCTTCATGCAGTCCGAACCTGAACTCTGGTCGAAGGTGGCGATTCCCGTGCACACCGAGCGCGGTGTCAGCGACGCGACGATCACGCATCACGCCTTTGATACGAGGGATGGTTTGACCCTTGATTTGCAGCGTTTTCATCGCAAGGCCGGTGACGACGTCGTGGTGCTCCTGCATGGGCTTACCACGTCGACCGACATGTTCATCATGCCGGAACATCAGAACCTCGTCGATTATCTTCTTGATCATGGCTATGGTGATGTCTGGTCCCTGGACTGGCGCGGCAGCGGGCGCTTCAACTATAACCTGGAGCCGCATCGCTTCACCCTGGATGATGTCGCGGCCTATGATATCCCGCCGGCTCTGGAAAAAATTCGGGCGGCGGTTGGACCCAAGGCGCGCCTTCATATCATCGCCCATTGCGTGGGCGGCATCAGCACCATGCTGAGCATGGCCCTGCAATCCTATCCTGGACTGGCTTCGGTGACCATCAATAGCGTGGGCCTGACGCCGCGCGTGAGCACTTGGTCACGCATGAAGCTGATGTTTGCCCCCTTCCTGGTCGAAAAAGTTCTGCGCTATCCCTATGTAAGTCCTCGCATGCCGCAGTTCCCCGGCTTTGCCCTTGGCAAATGGCTGGTGCCCATACTTGGGCTTTTCCACAGGGAATGCCGCGATCCGGCCTGCCACTTCATTAGCTTCATGTGGGGCTCTGGACATCCCGCAGCCTATCAGCACAGCAATATGAGTGTGCTGACCCATGGGCGACTCGCCGATCTTTTCGGTGGGACATCCATGAACTACTATCGTCACATCAGCAAAATGGTCAAAAGCGGCCACGCCTGTCCTATGAAGGCCGGGGTGCGTGGGGAGCTCACGCTGCCGGCGTCCTATCTGGAGGCGTTCTGCCAGAAAAAGCAGCCGCGCCTGCTTCTCATCAGCGGTCGCGAAAATCATATATTCCCAGGAGCCAATCGCGCGCTTTATGAAGAGCTTCGCAAAAAAGCTTCGAACCTGCCGGTCCAGTACTGGGAAATCCCTGGGTATGGTCATCAGGATATTTTCATGGGGCAGCACGCCGCGCGCGATGTCTTCCCCGGCATTCTCAAGTTTCTGCAAGGGCAGGAGGCATCCGTATGAAATTTGATGCTGAAGCCCTGGTCATCGGTTCCGGTTTCGGTGGTGGAGTCCTGGCCTGTCGGCTTGCCAGGAAATGGCCGCAGGACGTGATGGTGGTGGAGCGTGGCAAACGCTATGGTTTTGGGGCTTTCCCGCGTTCGCCGCATGATATGGCCAATAACTTTTTCGTGCAAAGAGAGGATGGTCATCGCCGTCCGCGGTTTGTACCGAAGGAGTCCACCAATGGACTCTTTGATATCCGAAGCTATGATCATATTGATGTCGTGCAGGCGGCCGGGCTTGGTGGTGGTTCCCTAATCTATGCGAACGTCTGGTTGGAACCGCCCGAGGCCATCTTTGATGAACGCTGGCCTGCCAGCTGCAAAAAAAAGGATCTGGAACCCTATTATGCCGTCACCAAAAAAGTGCTCGGAGCGCGAACGATTCCAACTGCGGAAAATGATCCGCGCCGGAACATGACGCGCACCCAATATTTTTCCAAGGCGGCCAAGGCCCTTGGCAGAAAATCCGAGCTGGTGCCGCTTATGGTCTACTTCGGCAAGGATCCGGCCAGGCCGCTGGATCCCGGCCTTCAGGAAACCAATCGCTATGGGGCTCTGCAAAGCTCTTGCAATTACTGCGCAGAATGCGACGTCGGCTGCAATATCCAGGCGAAAAATTCCACCGATCGCAACTACCTGCATGTCGCCGAGCATAAATACGGGGCGCGTATCCTGACCGAACATGAGGCCCAGAGCATTGCACCTTTGAATGCCTCAGGGCATGTGGATCCCACGGCGGATGGGCAGTTCGGTTATGAGGTTTTGGTGCGGGATCTGACCAACGGCAACGTGCGGCCCTTCCGCGTGCGCCGCGTGGTGGCCTCGGCAGGGACACTGGGGACCAATGAGCTTCTTCTGAAGTGCCGCGATAGGATGAAAACGCTGCCTAAAATCAGCCCGTACCTTGGTCATGGTTTTTCCGGCAACGGCGATTTCCTCTCGTTCATCGTCGATGCAGATCGACCGGCGAATCCGAATTATGGGCCTGTGATCACCCAGCGCATCGACTTCAACCTCTTCGAGAATTTTGATAAGGAACGCGCCTTCATCATGGAGGACGCCTCCTATCCCAATATCCTCGCCTGGTTTATCGAAGGACAAAAACCGGCTATTTTCAAGGTCAAAGCCTTCTGGCGAGGCCTGGTCGAGATGATCCGCACCTGGATCAAACATCCCACCCTCGGCCGCCGCGTGGGGGGCATACTCAACCGTTTTTTAAGCAACGATCTTTCGTATAAAACCAGCGTGCATCTTTGCATGGGGCTCGATAAGAGCGATGGCCGCATGGAACTCGATTCCTTTGGGAAGCTCGCAATACACTGGCCAACTCAGAACAGTCGCAAACTCTATGACGCCATCGACCAATCAGTCCGGCAATTCAAAAAGGTGGTGAACGGGCGGATCATGTTTCACATGCCCACCTGGAGCTGGCCGATGCGCCGCAACGTGACCGTGCATCCTCTGGGAGGCTGCCGCCTTGCGCCGACCGCTCAGCAGGGTGTGACGAGCAGCCAGCCGGAAAGCTTCGGGGCGGTTCATCACTATCGCAATCTTTATGTGGCCGATGGCAGTCTTTTCCCGACCGCGGTCGGGGCCAACCCCTCGGCAACGATTGCGGCTTTGGCGGAACGCGTGGCGCAGGGTATTACAGGTGAAATGCCGAGCGATGATCTCTAGTCGCCGGCGACCTGGTCGGCCGGATTCGGAGCTGTCACACGAAGAGCCTGGGTTAGATTGCAGATGTGGGCTTTGCAGATGTAAGGACCGGATGAGCCTGTTTCCGGGCTCTCGATGACCTTCACATAAAGCGGCCCGCCCAGTTTTTCCTGAAAGCGCGGGCTGACGATTTTAATCAGGGAGTAGGGCCCGATGCGGGTCATCGTGCGGATATTGAACTGCAGGTAATCGGCCTTCAGAAGCTCGGCGCTCATATGCAGCTGGGCAAAGGAATAGGCATGATCGGCCGGTGGAAACGAGGCCTGCTTGTCATTCGAATTGGGTCGCCTCTGCGCCAGACCCGCAAGGTATTCCCTCTCGATCAGATCGGACAGATTCACCGGCACGTGCTTCAAGGTCCAGGTTCGCCGCGGCGCATTGCTGTTCTTGGCCGTCGGGCTTTCCTTGCCGCCGATATTCACGATGCAGGCATGCTCGGGCAGATAGCGGAGCAGCTCATAGAAATTCCGCTTGGCATCACCATGGGTCAGTCGATCCTCGACAAAGACCAGATCCGGGCTGAAGTACTTCGGTTCATAAATCAGGCTTTGTTTCTGCAGCGCGGTGTGCACCTCATACTTCCGCTTATCGAGATACTTCAGAAGCGTCGTGCGCAGGGCCGGCGATTGGATGGCCAGGAATATTTTCGGCCGCTGCCCAAGGTCCACCCGGTGCAGCGTATCGAGCGTATCAATGATCTTCTGCGGATCCGCGTTGATCACGGCGTCCTGATACCAGCTGGCAATGATCGCCTCGGAAAACCTGTAGGTAAGGTTGGTCTGCTGCTTCTGCTGCACCTGGACGTTGATCGTCTCAAGCCCAAGCGAACGCGCGAAACCGCCTTCCATCTTGAGGCTGTCACCCACCCGCGGGCAGCTCCTCGTTTCCATCCAGACCTGCTGCGCTCCAACCCACACAAGGCGGGCGGGGACCATGATGTCGACCGGCTCGCCGACGACATCCAGATCCTTATGAAGCGAGAGTATGGATTCCACGCCCGAAGTCGCAAATTCAAAGCGCTGCAGCCATTCATGATCTTCCAGATCCGCGGGGATGATGTCGCGGAAGCCCTCGTTCATCGCCGCATCCATCAGCGCGAAGTCATTTCGGGAGTTGGAAACGAGAAGCCGGGCCGCATTGATGTCGGGTATGTTGGCGAAGGCATGCGCGTAGCTGATGGCCTCAACGCTCGGCCACTCGTCGCCCAGAATCAGGATCTGAGCACGCTTGACGCAGATTTCCTTGATCAAGGTTTCGAAATTTTCGAAAAAGAAAACCTGGTAGCCAATGTCATCGAGTATGCTGGCACGTCGATGATGTTGATCATCAACGGCAGGCAGCAGCCAATAGACACTGGAACGCTTCATTTCGACTCCTTAAGGGAGATGACCGAGTTGGCATCGGCAGTTGATCCCGCGAAACTGAGGGAAATTTTCGGTAAAACTATGGCAACCATCCAACAAGTCCCCTGGACGAACGACTGTTTTTGACGTATTTTTTCAGCTTGCCAAGACCTTGACTTCGATTGCGAAATCCAAGCTTTGGATGTTTCAATGTGCGTTCGAATCGAAGTCCCCGGTATTGGCGGTTAAACAGGTCAAGCAGGCCCTCCCAGAGACCCGGCCATTCAGGAGCTTCTTCGCTATGCAACGTGACACCGTCATGGTCGATCCCAAAGTTAATATCGCTATGTCACTTGTAATGATTCCGATGCTTATCGTTTTCTTCCGGCCTACCTTCCTGGAGCTGCTTGGTTTTTTCGTGATTGATTTTGGTTTGCTTTTTGTCCTTTACCCTTTTGATGTCAAAACTTTTCATCGGTACTTTCCCAAGACGCGACATTTTTTTCCGCAGCCCAGGCTCACACTCTTCGCGATGAATGATATCGAAGAGCGGCTGACGATCTATAAAGCTATGGCTGAATTCCCTTGGCAGCGAGCTTCGTTCGTGATCGCCGTCAGTTTCCTGAAGGTCACTCCATGTTTTATGTATGGTCTCTGGGTATGGGGCGATCGTTACAGTGCCCTCGAAATCATCTTGAAAGGCTTTGCCATCTGTGCCTTCACCTTTTCCTATGGCGCCGGCATGGGCTTTCTCGGATATCACAATCAAGTCAGCGAGACATTGAAGCTCGTGCATCTCAAAAGCAATTGGTCGGATGTGTTCCGCAAGGTCAATCCCTTACCGAATGCCCGCATTTTCCAGAGTTTTGAAATACTCGCCATTATGGGCGTGCTGGTCTTCTGGCTGGGCATGATCTGTTTGATTCCCTTCGATAAGAGCTATTCCCCCTGGTGGTCTTTGGTTCAGATCCTTTATCTCTCGGCTTTTGGCATTTACTTCATCAGTCAGATCTATGTGTCGAGTCGTCGTCAGATCACCAGCGGAATCGAGTCTTTGATCACCTTTCACGGCAGCCAGGGGCAGCCTTTGGATCCGCGCGGCCTGCCGCTCAGCACCTATCCGACCCTGGCCTGGTATCAGAAGACTTTCAACGACATGGTGGAACGCAACGTCGCCTCGGAGCAGGAGATCCACCGCTGGATCCTGCGCAAGGCGGAGGATTCCCGCTACCTGCAGCTCGGCCGCGTGACCGGGCTCTTCATACACGATCTTGCCACGCCCCTCACCATCATGGGTCTTTCCGTTTCCCAGCTGGAAGAAGGCACAGGGGATCAGGCCGTCACGCATCGTTATGTCGAGCGCCTTCGCTTCTGTCTGCAGCAGATCACCGATTTCATCGGCAACCTGCGCCTTTCCATAAGAGACAGCGCCGTCAATGCCCGTCAGGCCTCGCCCTACATCGCGCATCAGGCGGCGCTGCGCATGCTTTCGTATCTTCACGAGCAGGCTGTTTATAAAAAGCTGAAGTTCGAGTGCCAGGTGGATCCCGAGCTGCGGGTGTCCTTTCCCCAGCCTGAACTGAATCAGGTCGTGCAGAATCTTTATTCCAATGCGGTCTCCAACCTTTTGGAGCATAAGGTCGCGAATCCCACCCTCATCATGCAGTTCGACGTTCCCGATTCTGAGCATGTGAACCTGTTCGTGCGGGACAATGGAACGGGGCTTTCGATGCAGAATTTTCATTTCATCACCGAAGAGGCGGATCGACTGCCGGGCAAGGACGGTATTGGGCTGAAGCTCACCAAAAGACTCGTCGAGCTTTACGGGGGCTCCTTGAGCCTTGTGGATTCAGATGCCCAGCAGGGCTCGGCTTTTCTGATAAGGCTGGCGATGGCCCGAGCGCCCGGCCAGGCCCACCCTGTCTTTACACAATTGGGTGAATTAAGAAATCAGCCGGCAGCTTCGGCCATGCCAACGGTTGAAATCGGCCGAATACCAGCGGAAGCGTCCCTGAAATCATAACCCGCACCACCGCGCCGTGCCCAGAGCCGCGAACGGTCAGATCCAAAGCCTGCGCAATCCCGGAACGGCAATGATCCACCGGGAAGCCAGGATGCGAAGCCTCGCCCTGAAGCCATGCCCGAAGCCGGGGCTTGCGTGCGGGATGCAGAAAATAGTCCTGATGAAAGTCGGGCGTCGGACTGAAGTTGGGCTCGTCTTTCGGGGCATCCAAAGGGTCGAGGAACGCAAGGCGCTGCACTGCTTCGCTCAAGGCTTTGATGCCTGCCTCTTCCTCGCTTGCACCGGCCCCGAATCCATAAATCACGGGCATTTCGTCATGAAGCGGCCAGAGGAAAGTGCCGCGCACGAAAACGCTGCCGCAGTCGTGGACGTAGAACGATCCAAAATCATAATGCTGAAAATCAAAAAGCGACGAAAGACTTTGCAGAGCGGCAGGCAGCGGCAGGGTGCAGGCCTGAGGGCGCGAAGCCCCGTACCAGCTGGCCAGAACCATATGCCGTTCCACGATTTCAAAGGCCGCACGTCGCGCGGCATCAGCAAAATTCTCGCCTGATGCGACGCCATTGGATCGTGCGAACTGCATGGTCCTGGGATCATCAGAGCTAGGGAATAGCTGCGATCCGCGAGCGAATCCCGTTTTTTTCCGGCTGACGATGTGAAGCAGCGGCCAGATGCGAGCGGATTGATCCATGGCCTGCACCAGCGCGAGCCTTTCCCGAAGCTCCAGGCGGGCCTTGTCCAGCGGGGATTCTTCCCAGCCGGCCCAGCTGCCGGTCACGATCAGCTGATCGGAGATCCGCTGGCAGGCATAGCCGCGCATGATCAGGGTGCAGTCGCCGATTCGGCGTTGGTCATGCAGATCGTCGATCAAGGTCCAATCAGGCGGAATATCCGCATTTTTAAGCTGCTTTTTCATGGGGTCGCGTCAAAGCCTCACAGAAAAGGGAATAGCGGTCCATGATGCCATCGAGCACCTTGCGATACGCGGCGCAGTGGGCCGAATTCAGTCCCACTTCTTCCGCATCCTTGGCCCACTCGGCGATATGGTGCTGATCGAGTTCCGCGTGTTTGCTGATGATGGTCATCATCCCGGGCGGGATCTTGCTGTTGTTCTCGATGGCCCGGACGCAGGTCGGTCCCGCGAGGACCGTGAAGTATTCCGCATAAAGGATATAAATGAAATATTGGAAGGGATCGCGCAGGATCATGGCCTCATTGCTGGCCACCAGCACCTGCATTTCGGAAACGATCCCGATCTGGTCCTGGGTGATGGGAAAACGCTTTCTGAGAGCGGCGACATCCTCGATGCCCCACTGGTCATGCCCCACTTCCTCGCGGAATTTTTCTTCGAAATAATGGGCCAGCGGCTCGTGACCCTGCGCTCTGGCAGTCGTCGCGGCCAGCGTCAGATGCTCGGGCGTATGCGCCGTCAGGAAACTGACGTTCTGCAGGAAGCAGGCGAGTTCCGCTGCTGTCAGCGTTCCGTTGAAGATCCGCTGATAGAAACTGTTTGTTCGCTTCAGCGTTTTGAAATAGTCCTGAATGTGTTGGGTCAGATTCTGATAGATAAGCATCGGGCCATCCTTCCTGAAAGGAGGGACCTGCTCCGACGAGCGGAGCAGGTTTCAATCAACTTAGAAAGTCGACAAAGCGTATTTCTTTTTCATTTTCGACTCCTGACTTGGGTATGAAAGCTGGGGACCATCCCCATTTTAGGTCATTTTTTACGATCAGAACGCTGCGTGCCGGCAATATCGCTGGACGCCGTCATCGAGAACAAGCGGGCGCATTGCTCGCGATCCGCTTCGTGAAGATAGCGGGTCATGTGCAAAAGCACGCCCCAGCGCTCGGAATAGCCGAGGGAGCTGACCACGCAGCCCATTTTATTCAGCACATGCAGATGATGCTGGTTGCTGGGCGCCACATCCCCTTCGATGCGCCTTACGCCATGGGCCTTCATCACGGTCGCGAGATAGTCGAAAAACAAGGGATAGAGACCGAGGTTTTGATAGTCGGGATGCACGGCGATATTGCGAAAATTATAGCTGCTCCAGTCGAGCAGGGTGCCGACAGCGAGGCCCATCACCCGATTTTTCTGGGCCTGATCCTCGAAGACGAAAAAGTCACCGAGCGCTTCATAATAGCGTTTTTTGGGATCGGCTCCGCCGTTCTCTGCAAAACGCTGCGCCGTGTCGTCCCTTTGATAGACTTCAGGAAAAAGCTTATCCACCAAAGGCCAGGCTTCCTGAGCCGTGATGCGGTCGACAGTGATCGAGGCCGTCAGGGTTTTGGGAAAATGCTGCGACCAATCCAGGCCCCAGACTTTCTGTGCTGGACTCGCCTCGGAATCAGGAACCTTGGAGACCGGAATTTTCTTGAGCTGTGCCATAGTTCTGTCCTCTTATCCACTTGCCTGACAAGGGACCACCTTCGCCGTTCACGCGCAGGAGTTGAGTTAATTTTCGTGAGGCAAATGGAGGCAGGGAAATCGTCACTGTGATCAATAGCATGGCGAAGGGCTGCTGCCATGCCTGTTCGAACTTTTCAGAGGGGTATGGAATGGGAAAACGAATTTTTATGACGCGAGAGCTTCAGTCCTGCTCCGAATGATCGGTGACTTCCTTCAGAAAGGGCAAGGCTTTCACGTCCACGGGCTCGTCATGAATCTCCTCGACAAACAGGATGTTGTGATACGGGATATGCATCGAGATGGTGCTCCGAAAGCGTTTGCTGGCGGCGTCCTCTTCCGGGAGTATGATCATCTTGGTCGCGTCCTTGAAGACGAAGTCGCGGAGACAAACCAAGCCAGGCAGCGTACTCGGCTCGACGTGCCGAACCAGGGCTTCCATCGGCGCGGACTGACTTTTTTCCACAAAACGTACACGGTAAATATGCTCTTTTTTCATCCAAGTCCTCATGGCGTGTCAAGGGCTTCAAGGCGGCGGTCTTGCCCGGTTTTCTCTTGCCTTGAGCCCTTCGTATGCTAAAACTAACCGGTTCCGTTCGTAAACGCATTTCCAGCACGAAGGTAATTCATGAAGCCCCTGACCCCCCATTGGGCCGACCAGGCTGCCGCCCGCGTGGCAGCTGCATGCGGCGACAAAGAATCTTATACCGTGGCGAGTGGTATCACGCCCAGCGGCGTTGTCCACATCGGAAATTTCCGTGAGGTGATCACGGTCGATCTCGTGGCTCGCGCGCTGCGTTCTTTGGGAAAAAAGGTTCGCTTCATTTACAGCTGGGATGATTTCGATACCCTGAGGAAGGTTCCTGTCAACCTGCCCAATCAGGAGATGCTGACGGAAAACCTGCGTCGCCCTATCAGTCGCGTTCCCGATCCTTACGGCGAAGACAAGAGCTACGCCGCGCACAACGAACGCGTTTTTGAAGAGGAATTGAAACAGGTCGGCATCGATCCGGAATTTTTGTATCAGTCTGATCGCTATGGCGCTGGTCTTTATGCCGAGTCCATCAAGGTCGCTTTGGAAAAACGCGATGTGATTCGGGGGATCCTCGATGCCTACCGCGCGGAACCTCTGGGAACCGACTGGCTGCCCACCACGATTTACTGCAGTCAATGCCAGCGCGATCGCATGGATTATGAGCGCTATCCCGGTGGTTATGACTATTCCTACAAGTGTTCCAGCTGCGGTCACGAGGAAACGGTCGACATCAGGAAGACCTCGAATTTGAAACTGAACTGGCGGACCGACTGGCCGATGCGCTGGGCTTTTGAAGGCGTGGACTTCGAGCCGGGTGGCAAGGACCATTCGAGCGACGGCGGTTCCTATGATACCGGCAAGCGCATCGTGAAGGATGTCTGGGGCCGTGAAGCGCCGCAGTATCTGCAGTACGATTTCGTCCTGATCAAAGGCGGAACGGGAAAAATGTCCTCGTCCAAGGGCGAGCTTATCACCCTGTCCGAAGCGATGGCTGTCTATGAGCCGCAGATGGTGCGGTGGATTTTCGCCAACCAAAGACCCAATACCGACTTTTCCATAGCCTTCGACACCGATGTGATCAAGGTCTATGACGAGTTCGACCGCGCCGAACTCTTTGTCCTGCAGCCCATGCCGGACAATCCCGGCAAGTGGCCGGTCATGCGCCGGGCTTATGAACTCTCCTGCCTTGGCACCGATGTCCCGGCTCAGGCTCCTTACCGGGCGCCATTCCGCGAACTCACCGGCCGCCTGCAGCTCTGCGATGGTGATTTTGAGCGGACCTGGGCCGCTTATTACAAGGACAAGGCCGTGACGGCCGCGGACAAGGCGGCATTCCTGAGCCGTTGCCAGCGTGCCTGGAATTGGGTGCAGGATTACGCGCCCGACGAATTCCGCTATTCCATTCACAAGGAGCCGGTCGCCATCCCGATGTCGGATAAGCAGAAGGAAGCCGTGGTCGCCCTGCGTGGTCTTTTGCAAAAAATCGACCTTGGGGCTATCGAAGCGAAGGATTTAAACCAGCGCCTCTATGATGATATCATTCATACGACGGGCTGCGATGGCAAAGAATTTTTCACGGCCGTCTATCAGAAGATCATCGGTCGCGATCAAGGGCCACGCCTGCCGGGTTTCCTGAAGGAACTGGGCAGTGACCGTGTCCTGAAGCTTCTGGCAGACGTCTGAAGCCATCGCTCCACAATCCAGGAGGGGCTGATGTTGGACCGCCGGCGTTTGAGTCTTGTGCTTCTGTTATCAGGTCTGGCTCTGATCGGCGGGTGCACGTATTTCCGGCAAATGATCGGGTGGGTGGCCGAAAAGCCCGAAATCAAACTCGTTCAGGTCGACGTTCAGTCCTTCAGCGTCCATCGCATCGATCTCGTTTTCGTCCTGGATATCGTGAATCCCAACGCCTTCCGGGTGGAAATCGAAAACCTCGATTACCGGGTCCGCGGTCTGGATATGGAACTGGGCAAGGGCCAGCATACGGACGTGATCGTGCTCGAAGCCAAGGAGCACAGCACGGCCCGCCTGCCCTTCGTCATGGACCCTGATGTGGCCCTCAAGCTCATGAAAAAGTATTTGAAGAACCCCAAGGATTTAAAATTAAAACTGTCGGCCAGCCTGCACCTCGGAACAGCGTTTGGCGCGATGGATATGCAGTTTGAAGACGAGAAGACTCTGGTCAAAGGTCTGAACCCATAATATCCGCAGCTGGGCAGGTGAAGCATGATGAAGCGTCCGCGCATATTTCTGACAGGAGCCAATGGGCAGGCAGGCTTTGAAATCTGGCAGGCCCTGGCGCCGATCGCCGAAGTTACCGCCTTCAAAGGCCCCCAGGATCGCGTGGCGGCCGTGCCCGCTGAGACGCTTGATCTTTGCGATGCTGCGGCCTTGGAACAGGCGATCCGTTCGGTCAAACCCGACCTGATCGTGAATCCTGCAGCCTATACCGCGGTGGACAAGGCCGAGAGCGATCAGGAGCGGGCTTTCCTTGTGAACGCCACGGCTCCGGCCATCATCGGCCGCGTGGCGCGTGAGATAGGCGCCGGTGTCGTTCACTTCTCGACCGATTATGTTTATTCGGGCGAGGGCAACAGCCCCTATCATGAAGACGAGCGCATTGCGCCGAATAATGTTTATGGGCAAAGCAAGTGGCAGGGCGAGGCCAATCTTATGGCCAGCGGCGCGGCTTACATTACGCTGCGGACGTCATGGGTTTATGGTGTTTATGGGCACAATTTCGTGAAGACCATGCTGAAGCTCGGCCGTGAAAAGGAAGCGCTCAGAATCGTGAACGATCAATTCGGGGCACCCACCAGCGCACGCACGCTGGCGAACTTCACGCAAAACCTTGTGCAGCTCGGCCGCATTCATGGTTTTCCCGCGACCTTCACCGCGCATCAGGGCGTGTATCACCTCACCGATCGCGGCTGCACGAACTGGCACGCGTTTGCCGAGGAAATCTTCCGGCTGGCCCGCGCTTATGGGGCCAATCTTCAGGTGAAAAAAGTGGATGGCTGTCCAAGTTCGGAATATCCGACACCAGCCAAACGTCCCCATAATTCACGTCTTTCGTTGGCCCGCATCGAGGAAAGCTTTGGCTTTCAGCCCCCGCGTTGGGAGGATGCCCTGGCCGCGATGATGGCCCCGCTCCTGGGCCTCTAATTCATACCAGACGGCGAATTTTGCAGGAATTCGCCCCCCTTTCTTCACGCTTTTTTGCATAGATCGAAAGCGCTGTAACTTACCAAAACCTATAAATAAAATGAGGTTTTTCTCAAGTCCCGGGCCGGGCCTTCCGAGGAGGTATGAAAGCTTTTGCTCGGAGTCTGCCTGATGAATATTCTTTTCGGTCATACTGTGACCAGGCTGCTGGTCAGCGTCGCCCTTTGGGCCGCTACCCCGGCCTGGGCTCGAGATGGTTTGGGCGAAGGCATGTCGGCGTTTCTGACCAGCAAAATGCCCGAAAAACCGTCCTCCCCCATACCGGGTGGCAAGGCCCTGCTCGCCGAATACCGCGATGCACCGATTCCCAAACGTGAAGAAGCTGTGCTGGATGCTCTTTACCGTGGCTACTTTCCTGATTATATGCGGGCATTGAAGCCTATCACCATCCAGGAAAAAGGCCACACGCTGACCTTCTGGGTCACGCCGGATTATGTTTCGATCGGCAATAACGAGGATGCCGTCATCATCCCACTCAGTTTCGTGAGCGCCCGCAAAATCCTGAATAGCTGGGGCTTCGTCATTCCCACGCCGAAGATGGTGGACGCTATCTTTCATCAGGCCGAATGCGTTTTATGGCCACGCATCTTCAAACCCGCAACGGAAATGGTGAGCGTCGCCTGGCTGGAAGCGCACAATGATCTGATCCGCTCGCAGCGCATGCTCGATCTGGATTTCTCGCGACTCGCCGCTGGGCATAAAAAAGATATCGTGCTCTCGCCACGCCTGAG
Organism: Oligoflexus sp.; assembly: GCF_035712445.1. Lineage (NCBI taxonomy): Bacteria > Pseudomonadati > Bdellovibrionota > Oligoflexia > Oligoflexales > Oligoflexaceae > Oligoflexus > Oligoflexus sp. The sequence goes on from NZ_DASTAT010000038.1 coordinate 97,554, forward strand.
GCATCAGGGAAAAAAGATCGCGATCTATGGCTGGCAGAATATTCGCGCCGGGGAAAACATTCAGCCGCTTTCCACCTGGCACGGCGAACGCTATGTGGATTACAGTCATGGTCTGCGGCTGGTCGGGGCCTGGGGCATGCTTGATGGCAAACTCGTTTCCATGCGTGAAGTCATGGCTGATTCTTCGCTCAGCAGTCTTGTGAGTCATGAAGGTCCCGTGCCTGTGGACGAGATTCTGAATGTCAGCGAACCCATGGTCACAGCCTTACAACCTTGACAAGGGCGGCTGCCGATTGGATAAGAGGGAATCAAACTTCCCTTGCCATGGATGCCGCCTATGCCGCGTACTCTGTTCCGAAAGCTTGGTCTTCTTGGTCTTCTCGCATTGCTGCCTGCCTGCCATTGGAAAAAGAATAAGCACCCAGCGACAGATTCGCCGGACGTCTGGTCCAAGGTCGCTGAGCCTCTTTATCCTGTGGCCAATACCGATGTTCAAAACCTGCCCCGGGTTCTGATTGAAAACGTAAAAATCATGACAGCGGCGGGAAAGACAATCCCTGAAGGTTATGTCCTGATTGAAGCCGGCCAGATTCAGAAAGTGGGCGCGGGCACCATTCCCATCCAGGAGTTCAAGGACGGCCAAAGACTCGATGGTCGCGGCAAAGTTTTGACCCCTGGGATTATTGATATGCATTCGCACATCGGTGTTTATCCTTTGCCCGGGGCCAAGGCTCATCAGGATGGCAACGAAGCGACCGCGCCCACCACACCGGATGTCTGGGCCGAGCATAGCTTCTGGCCGCAGGATCCTTCGATCTGGCGGGCGCTGGCGTCCGGTGTCACCACCATTCACGTTCTGCCAGGTTCGGCGAATCTTATTGGGGGACGTACGGTCACGCTGCATATGAAGCCGGCGACGTCGGTCGCGGCCATGCGTTTTCCCGATGCCCCGCAGGGAATCAAGATGGCCTGCGGAGAAAATCCCAAGCGCACCTATGGTGACAAAAGCGGTCCATCCACGCGCATGGGGAATGTCGCAGGCTATCGCCGTCTTTTTCAGGAAGGCTGGGAATATCGTCAAAGCTGGCTCAATCATGAGCACGCGATGGAACGCTGGAATAAGAGCGGCGACGGGGAACGTCCCATGGCGCCGAAGCGTGATCATGCGCTGGATACCATCGCCAAAATTCTGGATGGCGAGATTCGCGTGCACATCCACTGCTACCGCGCTGATGAAATGTCGATCATGCTCGATCTGGCGAAGACCTATGGTTTTCACATCAGCGCCTTTCATCACGCGCTGGAAGCTTATAAAATTCGCGATCGACTGGTTGCGGAAAAAGTGGCGATTGCCACCTGGGCCGACTGGTGGGGTTTTAAAATGGAGGCCTTTGACGGCATTCCTTTGAATGCTCCGATGCTGCAGGCCGCCGGCGGCATGCCGACCATTCATTCCGATTCCGAGGACGAGATCCGTTATCTGAATCTGGAAGCGGCGAAAGCGCAAAGCGCGGCGCGTGAATTCGGCCTTGAAATGAGTGATGACGATATCCTGCAGTGGATCACGCGCAATCCGGCGATCGTTCTGGGCATTGATAAGAAAGTCGGCACCATCGAGGAAGGGAAGATGGCGGATCTGGTTCTTTGGGATCGTCATCCTTTCTCGGCTTATGCCAAGCCTGATAAGGTTTTTGTGGGGGGCGAACTGCTCTTTGATCGCGCGCCTCAAACATTTCCCCTTGGTGACCTGGAGCGCGGTATTCGCGACTTCGGACTCGGTGATCGTGGGACTCAGGACACGGCTCTGCCCGGTGCCGGCATTCCCGATGCCAAAGCCCAGCCCCCTGTGCCTGCTGAACCCCGCCTTCAGGATAGCTTCGTCATTGAACACGCGACCCTTGAAACCGGCAGCGGGGAACGTCGGACTGATGCCAGCATCTGGGTGGACAAAGGCGTGATTCAAGCCATCGGAGCCCGCAATGCCCCCTTGAGCCTGCCGCGACTCGACGCTCAGGGACGTACGGTCACACCTGGACTTATCGAAGCGCAGACTTCAATGGGCGCTTTGGTGGTGGAACTGGAAGACGACGGGCAGGATCATAATTCAGGCGACGGATTGAATCCCGGCTTTCGCGCCATGGATGGCTGGGACCCCTTTTCCCTGCGTATGCCGATCGCCCGCGAGCAGGGCGTGACGACGATCATTGCAAAGCCCAGCGGCGGCATACTTTCCGGGCAGGGGCGCGCTCTGGATCTTTCCACCCGTGCCGACGCTACGGTGACTCCAGCAGGACCTATCATGTTCGGCTCTTTGATGGGCGGAAAAAATCGCGGGCAGACCTGGCTCAAGCTGCGGGAGGCTTTTGATGATGCCCGTTATTATAAACAGGAAGGCGGTCTGAAGGCTGCGCATTCGCGTGAACTCAGTCTGAAGCCTCTTCATCTGGAAGCGCTTTATGAAGTGATGCAGGGGCGCGTGCCCTTGGTTCTGACCGTGCATCGACTCGCTGATGTCCTGACCGCGATTCAATGGAAAAAGGAAATGGCCGCGCAGGGCTTCCCCCTTCAGCTTATTTTGAGCGGAGCAGGGGAGGCATGGCTGGCCGCCAAGGAACTCGCCGCCGCGAAAATCCCTGTGATCGTGACCCCCTCGAAAGAGATGCCGCGCACCCTCGATGCTTTGCGTGTGCGGGACGATCAGGCGACGCTTCTGATGAATGCAGGCGTTGACGTCATCATCAGCACTGATGATGTCAGGGCCGGACGTTTAAGGCAGGAGGCGGCCCGTGCGGTCGCGTATTCTCTGCCTTACGCGTCGGCGATCGCCGCGATCAGCAGCGTACCGGCTCGGGTTTTTGGATTGAAGGATCGTGGCAGCGTGGAAGTCGGCAAGCGCGCTGATCTTGTGCTTTGGTCGGGCGATCCCTTCGAGCCCCAGACCACGGTGCAGAAAGTCTGGATCGCTGGAAAGGATATGGACCTCAATCATCGGCAAAAAGAACTCGCGCGGGCTTACCTTGCGAAGGCGCCGGTTCCCGTTCCTGCAGTGAAATAAGTTGTGATGGAGTAAAAGAAAGCCGGTTCCAAGGAACCGGCTTTGAAGATGCTTCTATAAAGTTACAGGAACGTGAGAGTTCCGAAGATTCAGGCACCAACGACCATCATGATGGCGACCAGCGTGGCAGCTACAGACAACCCGATGATCAATGTCGCCATTACGCTCTCCGACATGACTTCCATAATGTTGTGCTGTTCGGGTGTGTGTTGGATGGTTTTCATAATGTCTCTTCCTTTATTTAAACTGCGCTGGTCTTTTCTTTCCTGAAGCCGCGCATTATTGAATCCGCTTTCTGCTTCCGAGGACCAGACGACCTCGTCGTCTTTTTATTGCATCAGCATCATCCGCTGACATCTCCAATTTATGCTTTTTTCGGGACGAATCAAGCACGAGAATGCGGAAAATCACTCTGGATGAGCTTCTGGCCAGCCGGTTAACTCGTTAAAATGCTATGAGAAAGTCGGGGAAGATCTTGAATCGCAAGGCTTTAATGGAGTGTTGAAAAACGATTGGCGGATGAGCCAATCGCTTGAAAATTTTTTTGGGGAAGCGTCCTCGAACAGCATTGAATGAGCGGCCAGTTAACACTTTCCCAGGGAAAAAATTGTTAACTGGCTCGCCGGTCAGGCCTTGAGCACCATGCGATAGCGGGCCTTGTTGGAACGGACGCGATCGAGCGCCGCATTGATTTCCGACATCGGCATGACTTCAGTTTTCGCTTCGATTCCATGCCGTGCGGCGAACGCCAGCATCTCGTGAATCTGATGGCGCGAGCCTGTGGGGTTGCCACAGATGGAGCGACGACCGGCGATCAGCCCGAAGGCTCCGATCTGAACCTGCGATTGGGGAACGCCGACGAAACAGAGCTTGCCATCAGGCCTTAGAAGATTCAGATAGGCATTCCAATCGAGGTCGGCATGCACTGTCGAGATGATGAAGTCGAGGGAATTTTTCTGACTTTCCATGGCCGCCTGGTCAACGGAACTCACGAAGTGATGGGCTCCGAATGCGCGTGCTTCCTCGGCTTTGTCCGCGGACGACGAAAACGCTGTCACTTCACAACCCCAGGCCCGGGCAAACTGAAGGGCGAGGTGACCGAGTCCGCCGATGCCGATGACTCCGACTTTCATGCTCGGTGTCACTCCATAAACGCGCAGCGGCGCATAAACGGTAATGCCGCCGCAAAGAAGGGGCGCCGCATTTTCTGATGTGATCTGATCGGGAATGGGGAACGCAAAACGACTGTCCACAGTCAGCGCTTCACCAAAACCACCCTCGCGACCCACGGCGGTCGCCTGGGCTCGTACGCAAAGATTGTCGTCCCCACGCATGCAGAATTCACATTCCATGCACGCGCCACTCGCCCAGCCAATACCCACGCGCTGGCCGGCCTTCAGATGGGTGACAGACGATCCCAGAGCCTCGACGGTGCCGATAACTTCATGACCGGCTACGAGCGGATAGCTGGAGAAGCCCCAGTCATTATCAACGAGGTGAACGTCGCTGTGACATACTCCGCAGTGGCTGATCTTGACGCGAACGTCATGGGGTCCGAGCGGCTTTTCCTGGTAAGTATAGGGAACCAGAGGGGATTTTGCTTGAATAGCGGCATACGCTTTGATTGTCATGGAACTCTCCTGAGAGTTTACGTGTTCCGACAATATATAGCGTAAAATTAAATTGTTTAATGCTCATTTTTGAGAAGACGGGGCTGGTGTAAGACGCAGGCCAGTTTACGACGCATTCTTATGAAGAACGGGCGCCTTCTGAATGGCCTGGGACCGGCGCTTGTAGGTTTCCAGGAGTTTCCATTCCACCGCCGGAATATCCTTGAGCACCACATGCGGAATCAGGTAGCCACGGCTGTTCTCCAGCGCTTTGAGCTGCAGTTCCAGTGGGGCGTGATCGGTGATGACGTTGTCTTCATAGCAGAACTGGCCCGGTCTCAATTCCTCGGCATAGCCTTCACGGAAGAGCGAGAGGTGACCGCTTTCCAGGATAAAGACGAAGTGACCTGTGAAGTGCGAGATGATCTGCTGGTCTTTGATCTGGATTTCATAGACCGATTTCGCGATCTTGTTCAGCAGCGGCGACCACTTGATCGACTGGAAGAGATCGCTGCTCTGGAGCATGCGGCGACGGCTGATGTTCTTGCTGAAGCTTTCCTTCAGATTATAGCGTTCCAGGAACGAATCGAAGATCCGGCGCGGTATGCGCAGGATTTCCGCGAAGCTCTTGGAAATCAGCTGATGCAAAGGACAGTCGGGATCATCACCGACGAGATAGCCTGCGACATATTCCAGGCCAAAGGGCACTTCGCTCTTGGGAGCCGCCACGATACCGCTCAGCACCAGGAAAATATCCTGCGCATGCCCGGCCTGGCGAACAAGGGCGGAGCCTGGTTCCAAAGATTCAATAGGTTGATTCAAAAGTTCATAGAACGAGCTGAAAGGCACCGTGGGGAAGTAGTGATGCAGCGAACGCGCCGCTACTTCATGACGGTTATCAATGTGGCTCTTCACAAGGTGATCTATTTGGCCAAAAAGAGCCCGGGTTCCGATCGAGAGTTGACTGGGGCTCAGTTCGTCGGCGGTATGGGCCAGAATGATTTTCTTGCTGCGGTCGCCCTGGAAGTCCTCGGCATGACCGTGGATCATCCCGCCACCGATGTCGATCTTCTTCAGGTCGGCCGGCTGCAGATAAAGATCCTTGATCTTCTGGAAGTACTGCAGCGAGATGCCCGGCTTCTGCTGATCCGGTTCTATCATCCGCTGAAGGACGGAGAACGAGCAGATATCCGCGAGGTGATGATAGGTGCGATGACCGTTTTCCGTCACCGTGCGGAACTGGAAAGTATTGGTCTCCACAGGATGCGGAGAATAGCTGGGCTGGACTTCCAGACCGTCGATGTTATTCCATTCCTCGGGCGCCAGATCGTGGATGGTGAAAAACCGCTCCAGAACCGGGAATTTAACCGAAAGCAGAGCCTGCATCTTCTTGTTCACCGAGTGACGCACGACGCTGGTCGAATAGTATTCAAGCTTCCGATCGCCCAGCATCAGTTCGGTCAGACCCGCGAAGTGATCATCGTGTCCGTGGGTTTGGAAAATCCCGCGGATGGAATTCAAGCTGAGCCCCAGAGCGCGGAGCGTATGCGTGATGTGCGGTCCGGCATCGATCAGGTACACGTCAGGGCCATAGCAGATGATACTGGCCATCGCCGGTCGATGGATGTCCCAGCCGTCGCCTTCACCGCTGTGGATCACCGAGAAGAACTCCGGTGCGAAGCGCTGGAAATTCAATTTATAAGTCGGCTGGTAGGCTTCATGCGCCGCCAGATTCAGATCGATGTCGATGAATTCCTGATCCACGCTGATGCGGAATTTATTGATGCCGGTTCGTTTGATCAGAACGCCGTTCAGATCAAGGACGTCATCACCCAGCTGCCGGCAGTCGATCAGATCATGCGTCGCCTGAATCCTGCCAAAGGCGAACTTCAGCTTCAGACGCATCATTTCCTGCGCCTGTTCCTTCGGCATTCCGGCTTCGATGAGTTCATTCTCGTCGATGAGTCCATAGTTGCCGCGGAAGACATAATCGAGCTGGGCTTTGATCTGCTCGGAGTTGCCGATCATGATCGGCTTGTCTTTGGAATAGCCTGGATGATTCGGGATCAGCATGCCCTGACGATAGAACATCTGCAGCATGGTGAATTCAGCAAGGTTGGCAAACTGTCCATTCTGGATGCCAAGGTCCGAGAGGAGCAGGCAGTTCGGACCTGTTTCATGCAGCGCCCCGCTACCCGCCTGGTTGCGAATCACGCCGTGCTTGATCAGGTGCTTGACGCTATCGGCCGGACAGCCCGCCTGAAGGAAGACCTTCCTGCTGGGAACCGACACCCAGTAAAGCCCCGGAGCAATTTTTTTGTTCTCTATCAAGCTCATGAAACTCCCATCTCCACTCAGCCTATCGGCCCCACTCGGGCGGAGTTGAGCGGCATCTTTTGCCGCATGCTTACCTTAGGGTAGATTTCGTTTTCGCATTCGCCTTGCATTTCAATAAATTCCCGGCAAAGCCTTAGGCAATTCAAGCTCAAAGCAGGTGGCGGTTCCCGATAGATTAAAATCCAATCGACCCGGCGTCCGCAGAACAATTCTTCGCGCCACATGCAGGCCGCTGTGCCCATGACCTTCCGATCCCTCGGCGACCGGATCGAAGAGCCGCAGAGCCTGGGCTTCGGTCAGCTTCGGCCCGCCGCAGGTCAGTCGAATCAGAAGCAGGTCCTCCAGCACCTCGGCTGTTATATTCAGCCACTTATCCTGATCCAAAAGCATCTCAAGCCTTTGGCAGAGCATGGTGATCAAACTGATGCCGACCTGCATAAGGTCCGCAGGATGAATCATCAGGTTTTCCGGCGGCAGATCCATGGTGAGTCGGACGCCGGCCAGACGCAGCCGCGGACCCAGAAGATTCGCGGTCTTGGCCAGGGTCTGGTCGAGGCGGCAGAGTTTCTGCGGCCCGAGGCGCTGCTGGAATTCGAGTATTCCGTCCATCAAAAGGCGTGATTTCTGCGACTGTTCCATCAGGTGCATGTGCGTGGTCGCCAGAGCGGTGACGCGGGAAAAAAGCACAAGCTGCGGCCGGGCGAGATCCTGGAGTCCTTTCCAGATCCGGCTTTTCTCGTCTGCGGATAAAAGCGCGGGAGCCAGCAGAAGACGGAAGCTCCTTAAAAGCGCCAGGCTTTCCCCATCGGTTTTAGGCAGCGGCAAAGCGTCGAGGTCAACGTCTTCAGCACTGTCCTGCCCACTTAAAAAGACCTCGGCCCAATGCGGTCCCAAGCGCTCGGCATCCGGCAGGGCTGCCAGCGCCTCCTGACAAAGGATGCGTCCGGCATCGGTGCCATTGCGCTCGGCCCAGATCGCACGTATTTCCCGGCTTAAATCGGTGATCAATTCCCCGAGCTGCGCGAGCTTCTCGCGTTCTTCCATAAGGGCGATGCGCTTGGTCAAACGCTGACGGCTCAAAAGGTTTCTGACGCGCAGAACGAGTTCCTGCTGGATGATGGGTTTGGTCAGATAATCATCGGCGCCGAGGTCAAGGCCATGGATGCGATCCTGTTCGGACGCGCGGGCCGTGATCAATATCACCGGAATATCGGCAAGGCTGCTGTCGAGCTGTTTTTCCTGCATCACCTGCTCACCGGAAAATTCCGGCATCGCCAGATCGAGCAGAACGAGGTCCGGTCGATCGGAACGCATGCGGGTCAAGGCCTCGCGTCCGCCGTAGGCGAGGCTTACGCGATAGCCCTGAGGCATCAGGATCTCCTGAATGATCTCGCAGTTGATTTCATTGTCATCGACCACGAGGATATGCGCGGCATAGCCATCCATCTTCATCAGATTATGGCTGGGCGGATCCTCCTGAACGGGCGTGAAACTTCTGTCCTCAGGATCAGCGGGTCCGGTCAGCGGCAGATACTCACGGGCGGTGCTTTCGAGGTGCACTTCGCTTTGCTCGGGAATCACCACGGTGAATTTACTGCCGACCCCAGGTTCGGAACTGATCTTCATTTCACCCTGCATCAGCCGCAGCAGCATGCGCACCATGGGAAGCCCAAGACTGCTCGCATCGCTTAAAAAAGCCTGATCATCGAAAATGCGGCTGATCTGTTCGGAACCGAGGCCGACGCCCTGATCACTGACTTCCAGCGTTAATGCGCGGCCGCGTTTACTGATGGCGAGCACGACGTGATTGCGCTCCTGCGCCTTGCCGAACTTGAAGGCATTGCCGATCAGGTTTCTGAGTATCATCAAAAGCCTGGCGTTATCGTGAATGAAAATACCGTCGTCATTCATCCAGAGTTTTCTGATTTCAAAATGACAATCCGGATAGCGAAGGCGCAGGCCTTCGGCCATGGTTTCGACTTCGAGCACGAGCTGGTTCAGATGAATCCGGGAATTCTGCAGCTGAAGCTTGCCGCGGCGACCGTCCGCAAGGTCGAGGATGGTGGTGATCTGATGCTTCAAGGATTCGGCGAGCATGATGCATTTACTGATCTGGGTGCGTCCGCTCGCAGGCAAGGGCCCGTATTGACCCTGGAACATCAGCTGCAGAAAGCCGATGATGCCGTTCAGCGGAGTCCGTAACTCATGGGAACTGCTGTGAAAAAAGGTGGTGCGGAAACGGTCCTCGGCAAGGGCTTCGTCCAGGTGCTTTTGCGCCGCTTCGGTTTCCGCGGCCTTCGCCAGAACCTGACGCTGCAGCTTCGTGATTTGTTTTTGCAGCCAAAAGCAAAAGAATATCGTGGCGCCGAGCAGCAAAGCGAGGGCAAGACTGAGCCAGGGCCAAAGGGGGGACGTCCCGCCAGCATCAGCATAGGCGGGGCCACTCAGACCAAGGCTCATCACGATGAGCAGCAGCTGGCTTTGAAAAGGGCTCATCGACTCATTCTTTATGAAGACATCCTGAGTCGATTATCGGCCGCTTTTCAGAAAACCTCAGCCGAGGGTGGTCCGGCCGCCGAGATACGGCTGCAAAGCCTTTGGAATGCGTACCTTTCCATCCGCTGTTTGGTGATTTTCCAGGAAGGGGATCAGAACGCGCGGGGTCGCGATCGCGGTGTTATTCAAGGTGTAGGCATGAAGATTCTGGCCGTTCTTATCCTTGTAGCGCAGCTTCAATCGGCGAGCCTGGAAGTCGTAGAAAGTCGAACAGCTATGGGTTTCGCCATAGGCATTGCGCGAGGGCATCCAGGTTTCGATGTCGTGCTTCCGCACCTGGCCCTGACCCAGGTCGCCCGTACAGACGTAGACCACGCGATAGGGAAGTTCCAAAGACTGCAGGATGGCTTCGGCATTACCCAGGATCTCGCTATGCAGCTGATCCGATTCCGCAGTATCCGCATGACCGATGACCACCTGCTCGACTTTTTGGAACTGATGCACGCGATAAAGGCCGCGCGCGTCTTTACCATAGGTTCCGGCTTCGCGACGGAAGCAGGTGCTCTGCGCGAAATAACGAAGCGGCAGCTGCTCGTCTTTCAAAATTTCGCCCGAATGATACGAGGTCAACGAAACCTCGGCCGTGCCGACGAGCACCATCTCATCGCGCTCGACCAGGTAGGCCTGCTCACGACCCACCGGGAAGTATCCGGTGCCGACCATGGCCTCTTCCTTGACCAGGACAGGCACGGCGAGCTGGGTATAACCCTTCTTGTTTAAATGATCGACGGTCAGGCGCAGAATCGCGGCTTCAAGCTGCGCGCCGAGTCCCCGCAGAACGTAGGAACGGCTGCCGGCGAGTTTCACGCCGCGTTCCACATCGAAAAGATCGAGCGCCTCACCGATCTCGACATGGTCTTTGGTTTTGAAATCGAATTTGGGAACCTCGCCCCAGCGTTTCACTTCGACGTTTTCCGTATCGTCCTTGCCCAGTGGAACATCGTCACGGGCCGGGGCCGGCACGAGCAGCATCAGCTGTTCGAATTCCCCGCTCAGCTCGCGCACTTCATTTTCCAGGGTTTCCAGGCGGGGTTTGATACCGGCCACCTGGGCCTTCAGACCATCACGCTCGGCAGGCGTCGCGCTGGCAATGGCTTTGGAGATGCGATTCCGGTCGGCCTGAAGCTGCTCCATCTCGACTTGTTTTTTCCGCAGGTGTTCGTCCATCGACAGGAGTCGATCGAGGTCAACACCCATGCGTTTATCTTGAATGGCCTTGCGTACTTTGTCGGGATTTTCACGAATGAATTTGATGTCGAGCATGGTATCTTCAGCTTCCTTTTCCTTGGCAAACGCTACGGGTTATCATGGCCCAATCCGCTTAGGCGGCCATCATACAGAAGGCAACCCGGCATGAAAAGTCTGGAAGCATCAGCCCGAGGACTGTTGATGTGGGCAGTCAAAAAAGGCTGGACCATCTCCTCATTTTCCCCTATGAAATCCTGCTCGAATGGAAAACCATGTCGGAAGAGGCTCCTATGAATAAGTTAAATCCTTTTGAAGCCTTGGGCCTGCCCCGGGATCCCCTGCTGCTGGCCCCTTTGGCTGGAGTCTCGGATCATCCTTTTCGGCGAAGCTGTGCCGCTCAAGGTGCGGATCTGACTTACGTTGAAATGATCTCGGCGACCGCTCTGCTTTACGAAAGCCGACGTACCTATGACATGCTAAAGCGTCATAGCTCGGAGTCCATACTTGGCGTGCAGATCACAGCCGCATCTGCGGATGATATGGGCCGTGCGGTGGAAATCCTGGCCCAGCATAATTTTGAAACGATCGACATCAATATGGGCTGTCCTGTGAAAAAGGTCGTGAAGACCGGCTGCGGCTCGGCGATCCTGCGCGATCCCGAGCGGGTGTTTCAAACCGTGAAGGCCGCCTGCAACGCCACAGATAAACCCATATCGGCGAAGATTCGTTTGGGCTGGGATCATCAATCCATCAATGGCATGGAAGTCGCGCAGGCGGCGGAAGCCGGCGGGGCTGCGTGGGTGACCGTTCATGGTCGCACCCGCGCCGATGATTATGGAATGCCGGTGAATCTGGACGGCATTCGGCAGATCAAGGCGGCTTTGAAAGTTCCCGTCATTGGCAACGGCAATCTCTTTCAACACGAAGATGTCGCGCATATGAAAGCTGTTACGGGTGTCGATGGCGTGATGATCAGCCGCGGGGCCTTGGGCAATCCCTGGCTCTTCAAGGAAATACGGACCAGCGATAAGACGGTCAGTATTGATGAATGGGAAGCGACCGTGCTGCGGCACCTCGCCTGGCAGCAGGAGGAATACGGCGATCAGCCCGGCGCAGCGGTCTGCATGCGCAAGCACCTTCTTTGGTATGCCAAGGGCTGGCAGGGCGTGAAGCCTTTCCGCGAAGCCGTGAACGAAGCCGGCAGTCTGAGCGGGGCAGGGGACCTTGTGAAACGTTTCGCCGATCAGCTGCGGAAAAGTCAGTACCTCGTCCGCGCGCCTATCGTTCAGAACGAAGCCGGTCACCGCTTCGCCTGGGATCCCAAGTATGAAATGGATAGAAAGCTCGATCGCGGCGTTGGGGACGACGGGCTGGAAACCCTTGCAGTGCAAGAGGAACTGTCCTTTTAATCCGTATCGACCGAATGGCCCAAGCCCGCGCGGGGTTTGGGTAAATTAAAATTAATACCAAAAAACTCAAGCTGGAGGGCGCCTCCTACGATCGGGTTAGAGTCACCGATTAGGAGTGCGATCCAACCATGTTCAAATCATTACTCATGGTCGTGAGTTCACTGATTCTTGTCGCCTGTAACCCTTCCGCAGGTGGAGGCCGGAGCGAATCCACCGGCGCCAATCCTGGAACAGGCACCCCCACGGTACCGACCCAATCCAGCCTTCCCGATGGAGTGGCGCGTGACAAGGTCAAGCTCGTCTTTGAAGCCTTTACGGTGACGCCGACCATCTTTGTGCAGTCCACGGCCGAGAATGTGTGTCTGCCCTTCAAGGTGAACGTGACCTCCGATGGGCAGCCGCTGGAAGGCGCAACCGTGGCCTTTACCGTAAGCACCCTGTCCGCGGGCATGAAAGATCTGGGCGAGGTCCTGGCCGCTTCCACCAAATCGAACAGTGCCGGTGTGGTCGAGGGCACATACTGTTCGGGTGAAAGCGAAGGCTCCATTGTGATCGCAGCCGAGCTGAGTGGGATCATCACCAACTCGGAAACCATTCGCGTAACCGTAAAGCCGATCTATAAGCTGAGTTACGAAAGAACCGATGCCGATCCCCTTTTGGGCCCCACGGAAAGTCTGGAGGACAAGGACGCGATCTATCTGAACCTGATTGATTCCGGGCCCCAGGACTGCACGAGCGTTTATTTCAAACTGACCAAGGCCAATAAACCCGTCACAGGCACGAAGGTCGCTTTCCGCTCGCAGATCGATTTTCCCGCCGGCGCGAAATTCGCGAAAAAAGCCGATGCTGCGAAGACGGCGATCGATCCCCTCACCAATAAGAAATACCTCAGCTATGAAACCTTCACCAATGGTTCGGGTGAAGCCGCGGTTCCAGTCTGCGCCGGTGTCTTCCTTGGCAGTCTGGATGTGGCTGTAAACTTTGTGGACGAGGAAAGCCGCCGCTACGAAGCCCATGCCCCTGTCGTCCGCATCGTCGGCGGGCTCACCAACTGGATCAATATGTCCCTCATGTTCGATGAAGACAATGGCCGGACCCTGCGCGCCTACTTCAACACCAACAGTAAATACGAACTGCCCATCACAGCCAACGTCGGCTCGCGCATGGACGGGATGCCCATCAAGCAGTATCCGCTGATGGTGGCCATGGAAACCGGGCGCGTGACCCTGGAAAATGGGGGTGTGATCGATCCCGAAACAGGCAGCGTCAAATTCAAGGTTCAGGCCCTGCACCTTGTCGATAACTACCCCTACCAGGTCTATCCCTTCGATGATGTGACGCTGGCCCAGACCCGTTGCCATCCTCAGAAGATCGCGGAGTGGGGCCAGGCCAATGGCAAGGCCAACGTGAATTATACCGAAATCGCCAAGAACTGGCGGTCGACGCTCGTCTATTACACTCGCGGTCAGGAGCATTATAACGACGCCAACAGCAATGGAAAATACGATGAAGGCGGCGATGGCTTCTGGGACAGAAACCAGAACGGCTTTTATGATACCGAAGATGTGCTGACCTATGATGCCGGCAACGACGGAAAACTGGATCGCCGGGGCGAATGGTTCATCGATCTCCCTACGCCCTTCATTGATGTCGATGAAGATCGCTCGTTCAATCCCAGCATCGACATTCTGATCGGTGAAAAATACGAAGCGCCGAACGGCAAGCGGGATTCCGACACCACCGATTGGAAGTACGAAGTCCTGCCGATCTCCATGGGGCCTTCACCCTATTCCCTGCAGCATTATCAGATCAAGAGCAGCGACTACACCTTCACAGAAGACGTTGCGGCCTTGCCATGGGGCAACTACAACGTCTTCGGGGTGAAGGGCATCCTCAACGCTTCGGATTTCTGGACTGCTTTGAATCAGTATTCCAACTCGTCGACCTGGAAGTTCGCGATCTATGCCCATGACCTTTGCGGTTCGCTGCTCCCAGGCGGCACGAAATTGTCGCTTTGGCTGGAGCAGATCAACTTCGATCAGAATGTGGATCTCGCCTATGCGCGTTTTCCCGCGATCAACTTCGTTTCGCCACCCGAAGATTATTATCTGGAGCCGACCCGCAGGCTCTTCAAGCAGTCCAACCTTGAGCGCAGCAATGCCAGCGAGAAGACGGAAGCCATACTGAACTTCAATGCCGTGGATCACCCGTCCCGTGATTATGGATATCCCGTCATGGGTACTGTCACGGTTCCGCAGTGCTCACGCCCCTGCAGCGGCGCTGTGAATCCCACCGATCCCGGGCACTTCTGCCTGGGCTGGTCGGGTTATATCCGCCTGGGCATCACGGAGCCGGGCCTGGGTTCGGGCCTTGACGCCACCAACACGACGATCTCGACCTATCTGGAATTGCCCCGCATCAACGCCTGCAAATGCGTCGTCGGAGCCTCGCAGTCCACGAACGGGGCTTCCTGCGAATGCCCGGTTGGCAAGACCTTTGATACGGCGACGCTGACCTGTGTGTGAGGGAAAGGCCCGGTGACTGCCGGGTTTCCTCCAAGTATTTCAGAGGGATGGAATTTTTGCTCCGATTTCGGTTCATTTTCCATAAAGGTTCGGGATCGATGGCCGATAGATTGGGAAGCTGTTGTCTAGCTTGAGGAAAGCCAAACCATGAGCCGCTGTGAATTTCGATGGATCAACGACCGAACCCTGAAGATCTCAGGGACTATCGACGAGAATTTCTCGATAGACGAGGAGTTGCCAAAGTTCAAAGAGGAAGTCTGGATCGACTTGCGCGACGTGGCTCGTATCAACAGCTGCGGCGTGCGGGAATGGATTAAAGCGATTGTGAAGAACCAATCGAAGATTCATTACATCAACTGTTCATCCGTGATCGTTACCCAGTTTTCCATGATACCCGAGTTCATCGGTCGCCACGGTGTGGTGGAATCCTTTGAAACTCAGTTCGTGTGCCCCAGCTGCGGACACGAAGACAGCATGATCCTGGTCGTCGGCAAAGACATCCAGGCCGGTCTGGAATCGTATATGGAAAGCCCTGAGATGAAGTGTTCCGAATGCGGCGAGCAGATGGAATGCGACCATAATCCTGAGCTTTATTTCTCGTTCCTGTCCGAAGTCGCCTGATCCGGACGAACCCATCCGTGGACTGCCTCTGGTGCTTTAGCCCCAGGGGCATTCGCTTTTTCGGGGTCTTTCAGCTCGCGTCCTTGGTGGAATCCTCGAGCACAAGACCGCGATGGTAATCCTTGACCAGTTTGCCGCGCGGTGTGAAGTTGAGCTTTTTCGAAAGGAATTCCTGCGCCCGGTCTTCGCCCAGGGCGGTCCGGTAGATATTGATCAGGCAGTAGTCCGAGCGGCTGATTTTCTCGGCGGCCGCAAGGCTGGCCTCCATTTTCTTGATCTCGTCCATCCGATCCTGCTCGGCCTTTTCGCTGATCTGCGGCTCGGATTTCAGCGCGATGGGCTCGCCGGAATTGATGGCCGCGACGATCCGCGTTTTCAGGCTTTTGGCCTTGTTCATCCTCTGCTGGTTCTGGCTGCGCTCGGCTTCGGAAAGGGCCTGCAGAGCGTCCTCCAGACGGTTGGAACGGGCGAGGCCGAGGCCCAAATTGTAATGGATCAAAGCCTTCATCTCCTGCTGATTCTCGGGCAGGGATTCCAGCGTTTTTTTATAGAGATCGACGCCTTCCTGGAAGTTCCCGACCCGGATCAGCGAGACCGCGCGGTTGTTCATGAACGCCATCACTTCCTTATAGGATTTCAGGCGGCTCAAAAGCTTTCTGGCGGTATCCGTATGCCCCTGTTTGATCGCACCCTTGGCGGCCGTTTCAAGCACTTCGGTGGACTCGTCGTCCATGGCCTGGGCCTTGTTCATGACCTGATCGAAGGCCTGGTCGTTGCCCTGCTCCAGGTGACATTCGGCAAGGCTGCAAAGATGGGAAACATTCAAAGGTGAAATGAACGAGACGTTGGCGAGGCAGCGAACCGCGGCATCGAAATCCCGCAGCTTCATCAGGGATTTGCCCAGGATCTCCATGGCCTCGCGGGAACTTCCACCCAGGCGCATGGCCTCCAGCGCATATTTTTTCGCATGCAGGAAGCAGCCCGAATCAAAGGCGATATGGGCTTCCATCAGCTGCTTTTCCGCATCCATGAGCGCCGGCAGGTTGAAGTAAAGGGCCTTCAGTTTCTTGGTTTCCGCCAGGTCATGCCGCTTCGAAGCCAGGACCAGTTTTTGTTTGATGACCTGAGGGTCGGTGGGGTTGGTGTGCTGCTGCAGAGCCCAGATGATGTCCGCGTTCAGGCGTTTTTCATCGATGGGTTTTTGCAGGAGGCGGCTGGCACCGAGTTCGCTCAGGAACGGGATTTCACGCTCTTCGATGGATTCATTGATGACGAGCAAAGGGATATTCAGGCCCAGTCGGTTCCTTAGCTTATAAAGGAAGACCGGACCGGGGATATTCGGCAGTTTCCACTCGCAGATGAGGAGATCCACCTTTTTATTGAGCCTCAACCATTTCAGTGCGGCAATCGGATCTCTTTGACAGATCACCTCGCCGAAACCCAGGTTTTGCAGGGTCTGCTTCATGACTTCCAGCGACCCCTCGTTCGGATCCACGACAAGACAGGTGCGAAAACCAAAGTGTTCGGCCAGCACCACCTCAGGCTCGTCGGGCAATTCGTCGCTTTCGAAGAATTCCTGGCAAAGGGCCCGGACGCGATCGTTGCGGTCAGGGCCTGTGAGCTTCACCTGATGAAGAATCACGCGGCCGGTATCGAGCTCGCCCATCTGAAGGAGAGCATGGGCCAGTGAGAGCATGTAATCCGGATGCCCGGGGTAAACCTGCAGGAGCCCTGTGAAGAGCGAGCGCAGGTCACCGAATTCTCTGGCTTCCTGCAGGTATTCCTGCAGATAGCTGGCGGCGACTTTAATAAAATCAAATTCATGGACCGTGAGGCGTTCCAGAAGCTTCTTCAATTCCGGATAGCAGGCTTCGCGAGTCATGGCGAATTTGTGGCAGGACATGGCGCCCATGGCAAAGGCCTTGGGTAAAAGCTCCTGATCCTCATCGCGCAAAACCGAAACCTTCACATGACGCAGCACCGGCTGCTTGTTGATGGCCTCCAAAAGCTGCAGAATCGAGCAGTCATTGGCGTCCTGAAGCGGGCCTATGATCCAGCCGACTTCCTCGGCTTCCATCATTTCGAGGCAGGTTTTGATATCACTGACCACCACGACATTGCCGAAGCCAAGCTCCTTCAGCACGGAAGAAAGCAACTGACGCTGGGAACTACTTGCCGAGATGGCGAGGCAGCGCATTGTTTTTTCTTCAAAGCGGTTAGGCAACGTGGTTCTTCCTCTCCAAAAGGCGTTTGACCGTTTCCAAAAGGGTTTCCGGCTGAACCGGCTTCACAAGCCAGGAGTCGATCGCCAGTTTTTTGCCCTCGGCTATGAGCGCGGGCTGGGAATAAGCGGTCATGACCACGATGCGGGAGGATTCCGCCAGACGCATGCGGCGCAGGGTTTTAACAAATTGCAGCCCATTTAATTTTGGCATTTTCAAATCGGTGATGATGAGGCGAACGTCCGGGTTGGCCAGCACCTTCTGCACGGCCTCCTCCCCATTCAGGGCCTGAATCACCCGATATCCTGCCTGATGCAGAACCTCACTTACGATCGTGCGCAACTCTTCTTCATCGTCAGCCATCAATATCTTGGGCCCCAGCTCCATCCCCGGGCGTGATTCGTGGGCTATGCGCGCACCAGGGCTTTCGGTGATTTCAGGCTCCAGCCATGAGGCTTCGATCTTGCCTTCTTCGAGCAGGAGTTTAAGTTTATCCACAGCGAGTTGGCGACCGGCTTTGGCTGCCATCTGCCAATACTGCGCAGCTTTGCGATAGTCCTGCTCGCGTTCTATGCCGATTTCATAGAGAAAAGCCAGGGAGCACTGGGCTTCTGTGTCTCCTGCGGCGGCTTTGGTTTCAAGATCGGCCTCGGCCATTCCAAGTCCCTTCGGTTAATAGGTCTTTTCGATCATACTATCGGCACGTTAGGCCAGGACTTAATGGGAGTTAATGCGGATCCACGAAACCCAGTCTTGGTAAGGCCTGCAAAGAAAAGGAAAATCCTGAGTTAAGCGCCTGGTTTGTCAGGATGAAAGGGTTGGAACTCGGCATCGGAATCCTGTAGAACAGAAAAGGTGATTGCAAGAATGAGGGTTTTTTATATGGCAAACCAGCAGCACATGCTGTCGCGACTCAAGGATCTTTCACAAATACCCTATATTGTGACGCTCGATGATGACCCGGTCATGGCGAGAATCATTGAAGAAACCTTGGGACTGAAAAATTTTGCCTTTACCCAAAGTGAGCAGCTCCTGGAGTGCGCCGGTGAGATGTCGCCGGTTGGTGCCTTTGTGGATATTCATCTGAAAGGCGAATGCGGCCTGGACATCGTCCCACGTCTGAGGGCCCTTTGGCCGACGACGGCGATCATCGTCATCAGCGGCGATGAATCGGACGCGAGCATCAGCCAGGCTCTGGCTTCAGGGGCCGACGATTTCGTGCGGAAACCGATCTCGCCAGCGGAGGTGGTCGCACGACTCAGGGTTCGCATCGAAGACCTGAACGATAAAAACCGCATGAACCTTCTGAAATTCGGTGACCTGAAAGTCGATTTGAAACACAAGACCATCAGCGGCGGTAAAAGCCAGCTCATTCTTTCCGCGCGGGAAATAGATCTGCTCGCGGAACTCATTCGCGCGCACGGCACCATCGTGCCGAAGGACGTCCTGAAGCGTGAACTCTGGGGTTCCCTTGCCGTCAGTGACAATGCCCTGGATCGTAAGATTTTCGAAGTGCGCCGCGCTTTGCGCGAAGTCAGCGACAATGTCGAACTCCACTCCATCTATGGGATCGGCATGGTTTTGCGCATGCGCAATCAGGAAGCTGAGCGTACGCTTTTGAATGATTTCGACGCCAAACTGAAATCGACCCGCAAAGCTAAGACGACCAGCTACTGAGCTGGTCTTTCCCACCACTAGGGAATTCCACCGAAAATCTCTACCAAGCGGTAGGATTCGACAACTTATCTTATCCTCATTTCCAGCCCTTTATCGTGGACACGACCACGCGGCTTGCCTAAAACTTTAAGCTGATCATTCCAATATAGGGCAGGGTGCGTCCAGCCCCATTCGCAGAGGAGACGTTCATGAGATCGAGTGAGACTCCCTGGAAGTTCGTGCTGGTCGGTGGCGACCGGACAACCGCCGCCGATTACATGTCTGCGGCCGCCCTTGAGGGCCATCATCTGGATTACTTTGCATCCATGCACGAGATTGGGTATCTCGGGCGTTTTCGCGAGTATGATGCCGCGATCGTGCATGGCGACATGCATCCCTTGTCAGGTCTTGAATTGGCTGAATATCTGGAGAAACTTTTCCAATCGCTGCCCATGATACTTCTGACGTCCACGGACGATCAGGATACGGATGGCCTGCTGGTGCCGGCGAGTGTCGCCGACTGTTATCCCGCTTCGGAAGAGGCCCGTCGGGTTCTGGGACGGGCCGTCGAGATCCTGCAGCAGCCGCGGAAACGCTTCACCCGCATGTCGATGGCGCTTGAGCCGGGTTGATAATTTTTCCTCACAAAGATCCATGAAAAAGGGCTCGGGAACAAATCCCGGGCCCTTTGCATGGATGCATTGCGTCAATGAACGAAAGATGACAGGCCCCGGAAAAGCCCTTAGCTCCGGCGGCGCATGCCAACCAATTGCTTGGTTTTGGCGGCGACCTGGCTGCCAGCGAGTTTAACGTGAGCTTCAACAATCGCGTCGGTTCCGCTATGCAGAAGGAGTTGATAGCCCAGGGCGGAGAGCGGACCCAGGAATACGTCACCGATTTCGACGGAGACAGGCGATTTCAAGCGGAAAACGCTATACGTCCCATCGATGACACGCACGGCGACCATATCCTGATTTTTTAAGATGACGCGACCTTCCATAGTCTCCTCACGGCTGGGAACGCCGGGGGCGTCCAGTTTCCACTTAGTGTGATGTGATCATGATGGTGCCATATTAGGGTGGAAAACCACCCAGGACAAGTCCGTTCTGAAAACCTTCCTGCTAAATATGATTGTCCATCGCTACAAGTTCCGGCAGTTCCGTAAAGAGCAGCGCAGCGCGCACAACTTTACCAGGGTTTAACCTTCGGACTGCTTCGGCATAGAGAGCGAGCTGCTGATCATATTTTTTCTCGGCAATCAAAGGCTCAAAGTTCTGACCAGGGCGTATGTCCGCTATGGTCTTGTAGTCGACAATCAAAAGAGAGCCATCCGGTTTTGTCAGAAGAAGATCGATGACACCACGTACCAGTTGTCGATCTTTGACGAAGGCGACGGGCATCTCTGCACAGGTTTGTACGGAATCTGCGATCAGCGCCTTCCAGAGTGACGACTGCAAAATCTTTTCCAACTTGGACTGAGCCATTCCCAATGCCGCTTTATATTCCGTAAAAGGATGCGCGCCTCTTAAGCTCATCCAGATGTCTTCAGCATCAAAGTGTAGGCGCTTCAGCTCAGCTTCGAGCCCCATATGAACGAAGCTGCCGAAACTCGTAGCGAACGGATGAGCCTCACGATGCGAATGCTTGCCACTTTCCTGCAGGAGCCGCGCCGGCGCCAGTGTGCGTATTTCATCGCGGCCCCGTCCACGCTGCGCGGGCAGCGTCCAGAAATTCTGAATGCCCCGCTCCTCGGCACGAACGAGCGGCGTATCAGGTGAAAGGCACCCTTCATACATCAGCTCCAAAACCTCATGGTGGCAGCGGCTTTTCACAGCGGCTCCGAGCGCTTCGGCGGCGCGATGGATCAGGCTATGGAAACTATGATCGTCGGGCTTTTGCGCACGCCTTTGATGGCCCGATACGACCAGACAGTACTGGGCCCTGGTTAATGCCACATAAAGGAGGCGCAAATTCTCGGCCGTTGATTCCTGCAGCAGCTGATGATGGATGCCGTCCATGTGGGTATCGTCCGTCGGCTGATCGGTTTTGCGCCCGACATAGAACACGCCCGTGCCGCAGCTGTGGTCTTTCACCTTCGCCCAGTAAGGATCCGTGCGGTCCCACTCTTCACCCGTGCCGACTAGCATAACAAGCGGGAATTCAAGGCCTTTTGACTTGTGAATGGTCATGAGCTGAACGGCATCGCTCGACACTTCGGCCAGACCGATGGCCTTCTCGGCGGCAAGCTGATCCAAACGATCCAGCAGGGGATACCAATCATAAATTCCGGCGCTCTCCATTTCAAAGAGCAGCTCGGCAAAGCGCGCGCCGTTGGCCTGAGCCAGAGCGCCCTCTTCCTCACCAAAGGCCGCGGCATAACGCTGCGGAAATTCGATGGCCTGCATCCAATCCTGTAGGAAAAGAGCCGGCCTTTGAATCTGGCGTCGTGCCTGGGCTTCCAGCAGCCGACCGGCCATCGTCTGTCCGCGTTCCATGAGCCACTCAAGCAGCATCTGGTGGCGCTCGACACGACTTTCATCCTTGTGAGACGGAATCCGATGCAGCCCTTCAAGCAGGAGGGTATCGGGAATGGCAAGAAGAGGACTCTTGAGCAGTTCAATGAGGCTCAGGGTATCCGAGGGATTGGCCATGTAACGACAGAGAGCCACAAGATCGCGAATTTCGAGCCTTTCAAAAAAGCTCTGGCCTTCCTCCATGCGCACAGCAAATCCAGCTGAACGTAGAGCCTCGGCATAGACCCTGGCCTGGGTCGAAGCGCGGTAAAGCACAGCGCAATCACGCGCCTCCAGGCTGCGCAGGCCTTTCAATTTTTTATCGAAGATCATTTTCGGACGCGGCCCGTGAATCCATTCCGCCAGCTGCTCGGCAAGAAACTGCGCTTCAGCCTGAACCGGCTCCTCGCAGCTTTCACTTTTGGTGAAGAGCGGGACGACGGTGACGCTCGCCGGCCCAGGGACCACGACGTTCCCGCTTTTGGGATCCACGGCCGTCCGGTGTTCGGGGAAATCACGCATGCGATCGCAGAAGACGCGATTGACCAGGTCCAAAAGAAGAGGACTCGTGCGGTAACTCACGCTCAGGTTGATAGCGCCAGCGGAACGCTGACTCAGATGATGAGCCGCTTCATCCAGAATCAACGCTTCGGCTTCGCGAAATCCATAAATCGACTGCTTGGCATCACCGACGATGAACACAGATGGAGGAAGATGATCCTTGGCTTCCAGGCCTTTGCCCGCCAGCATTTCGGTCGCCATGGCACGAAACACTGTCCATTGGAGAATACTGGTGTCTTGAAATTCATCCAGCAAAAGATGATGAATGCTGCGATGCAGAAGGAAGCGAATCCCCGCGGCTTCCGCCTCACTGAAGAGGTGATAACCGCCCTTGATCAGATCGGTGAAGGCCAGACTGCGTGTTTGCTCTTTCCCACGTCGCCTTTCGGCGTCAAAGAGTTGATAGATTTGAAAGAGCAGCGAGCCGCGCGCATTGAGCAGATTTTTTTTCTGTTCGGCGAGAAATTCCAGCGCAGCGCGATCCACCGTTTCGATGGCATGGGCGAGCATTTCCTTTTTCTTGCCGCGGAAGGTACCGCCGTGTACCGTTCCATCGCCTTTCAAAATGCGCAATTCCTGAAGTTGCGTCAGATCATGAGACGCGATGGCGGCCAAAGCCTGGCTCATGCGATCCGGGGGCAGCTGCCAGGCGATTTCCTGCAAAGCGCCCTGAACGGTCGCCAGAAAGTTCGACTGCAGAACCTCGGGAAGCGGATGCTGCAGATAAACGGAGTTCGCCTGCTTTTCCACCAGCCATAAAAACGATTCGTGCCGACTCAGTTCTTTGATGCGGTTGTGCACGTCGAGCAGATGAAAATCTTCACAGAGGTGGGCGCCCCATTCCTGCAAGAGACCCTGCTTCTGCGCCTCTTTCATAAGGGATGACCAGGCCTTGCTCAGAAGGCGCTCTTCGCCTCGCTGGCTCAAAAGATCAAAGCCGGTGGGAATGCGCAGGCTCCCGCCCGCTGACGCTTCGAAAGGAAATTTGCGAATCCACTCCAGAAAGATCGAGTCGATGGTCGCAATGCGCAGCGACTGGGTGTTCGCCAGGATCAGACGCGCAGCGGCCTCGGCGCCGCGAGGGGGCGGCAGCTTGCGGCCGGGTTCGGCGCGATCCATGTCCTTATGAAACGCAAAAAGGTCCTTCTCGAAACTCTCCCGCAAAGCATCATCCATCAGGAGCTGCGCAGCGCTATCGAGGATCCGTTCCCGCATTTCCGCGGCGGCTTTCCTGGTAAAGGTCACGGTCAGAATCGAACCCGGATGCGCGCCCGCGGCGACCAGCTGCAGAAAGCGTCGCGAGAGCTGCCAGGTCTTGCCACTGCCTGCCGAGGCCCTGACGACGAAACTGCGATAAGGATTTTGCGGATTATCCTGCAGATTACTCGGCCCCATCGTGGTCCTTCTCCTGTCCCTTTAGCCTTTGCGCCCAAGTATTCTGTTCCTGGATCCGGCGCCTCATGCGGGGATCTTCCTTGCGACAGATGCCATCATAGGGGCAAAGGTCGCAGGCACTGGGATCAGCAAAGAAACGTTCGCGACGGCGAATCTCGTTCTCGCGCCAAAGCCAGTTGGTTTTGATGCCGTCCTTCAGCGCTTCGATATCCGGCGTCTGCCGGGACGCCAGCATGCGCCCGATGCTGTGTTCACGCGCAGCCTTGTTGATGCCGTGCGATTTCCATTCGCCTTCATAGATATTCCAGTAACCGAGCAGCAGCGGCTGCTCGTTCAGGGTCGGATCGAAACAGGACAGGGCCAGGGCATACATGGCGAGCTGGGGCGCAAGGCCGCGCTCGGAAGCGGCGATGGCCGGAGTTTTGCGCCTTTTGTAATCGGTGATGACGTGGATATCATCATAGCGATCCCAGGCATCGATGCGGCCGATGAGAAGACGCCAGCGATCGCCGAGTTGAATTTTGACTTCACGATTGGTGCCGGGACCAAAACCGATCTCCCGCCGATTCTCGCGACGCTTGTTCGCTTTGTCGGCGCCGAGCAGCTGCATATGGGCGATGAATTGCGGCCAGGAATGCTGCTCCAGGTGACGTTTGATGGGACTGTCTTTCAATTCACGCGGCGACAAAAGTTCGGTGAGCGTCACGAGACGCTGCAGAGCGGATTCGGCAAAACCTTCGCCGGTCTCATTCCACGGCGGCAGAAGGCGTTTGCCTTCATAAACGCCGCTGAAGAAACTTTCCAGCACGGCATGCAGCCAAACCCCTTCACGCCGCGCGTCCCCATCCCAGGGGGGCGGACGGAAGTCCTGAACATGAAGGTGATGAAGCAAGAAAGAATAGGGGCAGCGGATCAATTTTTCCAGTCGGCTGGCGCTCATGCTCGACCAGATCTCTTCAAAGTCGATCGGGATCTGACCTTCCAGCTCATCCGGCAGACGCGCGACATCCGCTGCGTCCACGGCAAAGGCCTCGGTCCAAAGGGGAAGATCCTCTTCCTCAAGCCGATGCTGCACCATAAGGCCTTCGGTAAAGCGCGAACGCACCACGAGCTCATCACCACGGCGCTTGGATCTTAGCAGCACCATCTGCGGAATGCGCGCCAGAAGAAGGTGGAAAGTTTGATCCTCCATGGATTCCAAAACTTCCCAACCAGGAAGGCCCATCGCTTTTTTCAGATAGTTATCCAAAAGCACATCCTGCGGCAGGGCCTGCGGGAAAAAACCTTCCTGACAGCCGACCAGGATCACGCGCGTGAAGGGCATCGAGCGGGCTTCGGGAATGCTGAGGACCTGCAGTCCAGCCAGGGGTTCACCAGTTCCGCGCACATCGCCGCCCAGAAGGTGGCGGGTGACGAGGTCCCAGAAAAAGCGTCCGCTCATGAGGCCCGTGCTGACGCTATCCAGAACGCGCAGGGAATCGACGAAGCTCGCATAAAGATCCTCGGCCGATTGCAGGATATCGGCATCCTCGGCACAGTGAAAGACATCGAAGTCTTTGACGAGCTGATCCAGATCATGCTGCCACACGCTGACCTTGGCCTGACGATCGGGACGGAAGGCGGAGAGGATCTGCATCAAACGCTGAATGATTTCGCCCAGCGAATCCGGGAGCTCCTGGGTAATCAAGGCAAAATCCCGAGGAATGCCGGTGCGCAGCAGTCCTTCCCGCAAACGCTCCATGACGTGCGGGGCGTTGGAGTTATCACGGATCCATTGCTCGACCGCCGGATGCTGAATCAAGGCGAGCAGATGACTGCATTCCTCGTCCCCATGAAAGAGACTGTGAACGAGCTGCAGAAAACGACCGGGAAGCAGCGCGGCAAAACTCTGCGCAAGGGCGATGTTGCAGTTGTCGAGGCCGGTTGCAAAAAAACGCAGGGGCCCCGCATAGGTGCTTTCCTTGCTGACGAGTATCGCGATTTCATGCGGCGGCAAACCCGAGGCGATCCAATCCTGGGCCAGGGTGATCGCCCAGCGCGCCTCTTCCATCGGCGAAGCCGCAGTCCAGGCCTTGGGCAGCTCGGTTTCCCTTTGCGGAACGCGACTTTTTCCCGTCGGCGCGGCCCCGGCCTCGGAGCGAATCCAGGCGACCAGCTCTTTCAAAGGACTGGTACTGTGATAAAGATCAGGCGCTTCATGAAGCCAGAACGAAGCGCGGGGATCCTGCAGGAGTTTGACGAGAACGGGACGCCAGCTTTTGGCCACACTCGTATAGGCACAGAAAAGAATGTGCTCATAAGGCTGCAGCGTATCCGCGGACCAGGTGCTGCTGATATTTTCAGCACAGGCCGCGAGCAGGGCACTGCGGGTCAGGAGCCCGCGTTCGCGCAGGATATCATCGAGCGTCGCCAGTATCGTTTTGATTTCGTGAGCCCGCAGGTGAAGGGAACCGAGGTGATCCTCGCTTTTATAAATATCCTCGGCGATCACGCGCTCCAAAGTATCCAGGGCCTCAGCGCGAATCCCCTGCTCATAAAGCTCGTTATGCAGAAGACGGAGTTCGCGTTCGTGTCCCACCTGAAGTTGCGTGAACGTGCCCTTTTCAAGCTGCTGATGCAGAATGAGTTCCACGGCGCTGTCCGGCACGAGCGCGAGATTCGGCAGTTGAGCCTGCTGACCTAAAAGTTTTTCCAGGGTGATGATGCCAGGCGTGCGAATGGCCGCATGATGCTCCAGAATTCCAGCCAGGATATGAGTCCCGAGCCTTTGCGTGGGGACGATCAGCAGCGTGCGGGCCAGCTGCTCCTGGGTCCACTGGCTCAGCTCGTGAATCAATTCCGTCGCCAAACAGACTTCGGGCGAAAATATGTGAAGGCTTGCTGCCATAGCCGATTGCACTCCCGATTGCGCTTATAGGCCACCCACGATAGCAGAAGCGAGTGACATCATCAGCGGCTTTTTGTTCCTGCCCCAAAAAAATGACGTCGCGCGAAGGCCCAGAGCCCTCGGCCTTCTGCCTCTGACGGAATCTGCCGGACTTTTAAGCCTTTTTCCAGAGTGCCGCCCCGCGCTTTCAGACGTTCTTCAAAGTCCGCAAAGACCTGGCGCGCCGGTAAAACAGGATTCCAACCGCCCAAAGAACGCGCCACAGCAACCGAAACGAGTAACGCGCAGGATGGGCGGCTCAAGGGATTCAAGCGCCTGCTGCCAACCGTGCCGAGGTAAAGTCCGATGCGAGGCTCTGCTTTCCGCGTCCAGAGCAGCAGTTCATCCTGCGTGATGTCGGTCCTGCCATCCAGAATCCACAGCCAGGCCATGCCCTCTTCATAAGCCAAACGCAGGGCGCGATTCAAACCCTGGCCGAGCGAAGTCTTGTCGCGAAACGGTGCATAATGCAAACGCGGATCATCAAGCGAGTCCACGTCTTCACCCGACTCCCTGAGGTCCACGATATAAACACGGGCGATGGTATCGCTCCACTTGCGGGCGCGTTCCATGATTCCTGTGTCACCGTCCTGCCAAAGAAAGCCGAGGGCCACGTTCTGCATCAAAACCATCCTCGCCAATAGCGGGCAATTTTGGGGTGATGGAGCACCCAGGACACCTTCTGTTGATTCAAAAGAGCCAGACAACTCAGGTAAACGATACCACCGACGATCAGATTCAGGATGAGTCCTTGCAGCACGATCCCATATAAGACCAGGGCCATGCAAGCACCAGCTGCAAGTGTTCGTAAAATAGGTGACCAGGGTATGGATCCGATCAGGGGTCTCGCGGCGATCATGACAAGGGCGCCGGCCAGTCCTTTGCTTGCGACCAAAGCCAAGGCCATGGCCTGCCAACCATAGGCGCTGCGAAGGGTCCACGCAAGAAGGGGACCGAGGACGAGGCCGGGAAGAAGGCAAAGAAAGAGCCGCCAGGGTTCGCCTTTGAGTTGCAAAACCTGCAGTCCGAAAACCGTGATAAAAACCTGGCCCAGGATGCCGACGCAAAGCCAGCTGAAAATACCCGCGGCTCCCTGCAGCTCATGCGTAAAGAGAAGGCGCATGGCCTCGGTTTCCACAAAGGGGGCCCCGAAGACGATAGGCGTGGCGATCGCAAGCATGCACCAGAGGCTGAACGCCGTGTGGCGGGCGAGTGAATCGCGATCCTTGACCTGCACCATTTCCGCGGAAAAGGCCGCGACCACCGAAGTCCCGAGGGCTCCAAGACTCTGCACGACCTTGGCAGGGCCCGCATAAGCCCCTGCCGCTTCCAGTCCGAACCAGCGTTCGATTAAAAATAAATCAAAGCGATCCTGCAGCATCAAAAGAAAAGTGATCGCGGCAAAGGGGAGCGCGGCGCGCAGGATGGAGGGCAGCGAGGGAACGCGCAGCGGCGACCAACCCAGGCGAGTCCAGGCAAAGTAAGCCGTGGCCATGGCCATCAGCACCTGAGGCAGAAGCTGCAGCAGCATGAAGAGCATTTCATCCTCGGGAGCCCGGACCCAAAGGAAAATACCGAGGAGGCTCCCGATTCTGAGGATGATGCCAAAGGCTGAAAAATAAGCCAATTTCTGCCTGGCGAGCGCCAGCCAGGAGGCATCAAGGACAGTGCCGGTCAGAAGGAAGACGAGCAGGAGAAAATAATCCTGGGACGGATGGGAGGGATTATGATGCAGACTCAGGATGGAGACGCCAGCCAGAACCAGGACCATCTGCATGGTTTTCAAAACGGTGACATGGGAAAGGATGGGCGCGGAATCCTGTCCACGACTGATGGCGGCCACGGCATAGTTCGCATAACCGAAGGCCACGAGGGACTGAATGATTTCCAGCCAGGCTATTCCGAATTGAGCAGCACCGAAGGCGGAAAGCCCCAGATACTTCTGCGCGTGATAAAGAATGAGGAGCGGTGAAATCTTATTGAGGCCTTCCATCAGAAGGCCTGAGGCGATGCTGATCCCGAGCCGTCGACGATGGATGGACATCAGTTTTGAAAACCCTTGAGCACGATGCGGTGGATGTGCAGCATATCGGGCTGATTCCAGTTCGATTGCATCTCCCAGATCAGTCGATTGCCGACCAGTTTTTGCTCCAGGAAAGTGGCCGGCATGGACATGCGTATCAGAGTGCAGCCGCCAGGAATGGTGAGAAAGCGGCTGCCTCCGCTCGGTTTGTCCATCATCCAGGTGGTGGTGGGCGCTCCGCCCTGATCCTCGGGTTCACCAGGCTGAATCACGCGCAGGCCAAAGGTCGGTAGCGGCGCGTTGGGATTCGCGCGAACGGCTTCCACATAAACATCGGCGCCGGTCAGGGTAAATGTCGGCCGTTGACCGTTCACGGGCGGCGGCGAGAGTTTAAAACCATGATAGATCGTTTCATTGCCAAACGTGATCGTGGCCTTGGCCGCATCGAACTGCAGGCGACCGTTATCCCAGACTTCATTTCCTAGCCAACCATTTTTGAATTGAAGGGTGTTGGCAGCGGGTGCGCTCAGACTTTCCCCCGAGAAAAGGACAAGGTCGCCGCCCTCGATACTGCTCTCGCCGCTGCAGCCTTTCGGTGTTTCCATGACCGTGGGTTTGGCGGTGGGAACAGGCACATCGGGTTCAACGTCAGCTGTCATGGGACTGGGGGCAGGGCTGGGAGCGGAGGGAGTGATGACGACATCCCCACTCGATGGGCGAATGGGATCCCGGGCGTTTTTAGTCTGAAGTTTGCAGCCCGCGATGACAAGGCTGAGGGCGATCGGAAAAAAGGTCCAATGCATGATCATGCATACTCCTCATAGTCAGAGTCCTGCGATCCGGGTCTTCGCATCTCCAAAGGCGACTTCGGGGCCGACAAGGCCATCCAGAAGCTGCCGGAGTACTTGAAAATGCGTGCTGCCGGCAGGAGCCGCAAAGGTCTGTCCGGTTTTAAACGTTCCACCTAGTTCACCATAGATGGTCATCGGCGTATTGTCGAGACTATGCGCCTGGCAATCGCCACCATTGCTCGTATGAAGGATGGCTGTGCTGGCCAGAAGATCATCCGGGCCCTGCATAAAGCGATTGGCGAAGCTCGCGACCTTGGCGAAGTACCATTGGATGACCGCCTGGTAGGTCGGCGACTTTCCCTGGCCATGAATCACGGCCCCATGAAAACCCGTGCCGTCGGTCACAGGGCCTTTGGGAAAATTATAAGCCATGCCGGATTCGGAATGAGCAAACTGCAGAACCACGGTCTGCACCGCATCGCAGGCCAGGGCCTGGAAGGCAACGCCCAGCATGGCCTCGACATAGGCATCGAAATTGGCTTCCACCGCCCCGTTCAGCCCGACGCTGGGATCCATGCGGGTGCACTGCGCGGCGGCCACGGGTGGGCCGCCGGCTGCGGGACTGCCGGCCGTCGCATTGCCAGGCAGTCCTTGTATTTGTTTATAAAGCTCATTCACGGAATAAATATAATCATCAAAAGTCGTGGCCATGGAAGCACCAAGCTGACCTTTCAAAGCGCGGACATCATCCAGGCAGTGATCGAGGATTCCTTTGCGGCCGCTTTTCAAATCCGCCAGCTGATAGCCATTCATCAGCTGAAGGGTCTGACCGAAAACTTCCTTGAACGCAGCGGCAGGATCCATCACGATGCGACCTGCAGCGCCCTGTTCGTTATGACAAAGGACCGACGATGGATTGCTGGGATTGATGGCCAGCCCAAGGCGCAGGGCGCGCATGCCGTGATTTCTTTCCAATAGGGAATCGAGCGAAGCCTGGGTGTTGGCGCGCAGGATGGATTGCTCCGATCCATGCGTGATGCCGTTGGATTGAAGGCGCACGTTATTGATAAAGAGCGCGCGCTTTTCCAAGGGCGTTCCCAGGATCGCGGTCCTTGTCTGCGCGAACTTCGCCGCATCATGGCCTTCGGGATGGGTGATCACGCAAAGCTTTTTACGCAGGGTCGCAGCGTCCACACGCTCGGCCTGCAGAAGGCGGAGGAGTGGCAGGGCGACTATGGAATAGTTCATATAGCGAAAGAGACGGCGGCGATCAAATTTCTGGGACATGGTGCATCTCCCTCGTGCTTAGCGTTTCAAAAAGCGGCTGCTGGTCAGAAACTGAATCACAAGATCCTGATAGCTGAGGCCGGCGGCCTTGGCCTTTTTATAGGCCGAGGCAATGGTGCAGGCATCCTCGGTGGTTTCGAGGCGGCCATGGGTGTGACGGAAAACGTTGGTGACAAGGCAGAGCTGCGCCTGCTCGGATTGGGCGAGGGCCTCGCTGAGTCCACTCGCGCCTTTCACCTGGACGGCCGTGCCGCCCATGGTATTGAACGAAGCATCGAGCAGGAGCGGTTTGAACGTATCATCCTGAGTGCGGATCTGACCGAAGGCATTCAGGCCTTCGAGCGCAAAACCCACGCCGTTGATAAAGCTGTGGCAGCCGGCGCAGCTCGGGGCTTCGGTCAGCTTCGTCAGGTTATCGCGGGCGCTGAGATTGGGATCGGTCATCGCCATGGAGGCCGAGGAACTCAGATTCGGTGGAACCTCAAGATAATGGCAAAGGAGTTTGCTCAGGACAAAGCTGCCGCGCGAGGCTATATGCGTTTTATTATCGGGACTGAGGCTGCTGACAAAGCCGCCCTGCGCAAAGAGTCCTTTCTGCGAGGG
Source organism: Oligoflexus sp. (assembly GCF_035712445.1). Lineage (NCBI taxonomy): Bacteria > Pseudomonadati > Bdellovibrionota > Oligoflexia > Oligoflexales > Oligoflexaceae > Oligoflexus > Oligoflexus sp. The sequence goes on from NZ_DASTAT010000038.1 coordinate 128,832, forward strand.
ATCAACCGCGAATTTTTTCAGCGTGCGATTGCCGATGCGGATGCTTTCGGCCGTCCCGGCGTTCAGGGAATAATACTGGGCCATCCCATCGGTTCCCACTGTGAACGGTGCGGTCAGAATATTTTGAAAGCTGTCCTGCTTGTTTTGAACGAGATAGAAAAGAAAGTCGCTGGTCTGCAGCGTCAAAGCCTGTTTCAGTTCAGGACTCATATTCGCGGCATCCATGGACATCTTGCTTGCACTGTTCAGCCGATCGGTTTCCAGCCACGCGATTACGAACTGATGAAGTCCCCGCCAGGCCCTGGGATCTTTGATCATGCGGTCCGCTTCCTGAGCAATGGCCTCGGGTGTGGCCAGCGCATCGCCTTTGGCCTTATCCATCAGAGCCTGATCAGGCACCGACGCCCAGAGCGTGGACGCCAGAATTGAGGTCATTTCCATGCTGCTGAGGTGACCTTCGCTGCCCAGCTCCGTTCGGAAGATGAGGTAGGGCGAAATCAGAAGCCTTTGCAGAAGTATCTGAAGAGCCCCGTTATCGGCGCCGCTATCTTCGAAAAAGCGGATCAGATCATCCAGCTCCGCTCTGCTCACCGATTTCTTCCAAAGCCGCGGCAGGGCTGTTTCAAGGAAGCTGCGAACGCAGGGCGAACCTTGCCCCTGTCCACACTGCAAAAGATCGCGACGGGTTTCGATGATTTTCGGAATGGCGATCTCCGTCGCTGCGAAAAGGCCTTTCAGGCGATCGGGGGAAACGAGGCCAAAACCCTGGAGATTGCGAAAACCAAGGCTTCGGCTTTCGACCAGGAGTTGATCGCGTATTGTTTTATCATCAGGATTCAGGCCGAACACATCGGCGAGTGACTGCATGTATTCATCATTGGTCAGAAGGCGAGCCTGCTGCTTTTCCTGCGATGGCTCTGTGCAGGAAGGCTGCTGGGCGGCTTCCATGATTTTGCGAAACACAAGATTCTGCTGGCCCAAGTCGAGCGTAGCCATGGCCGGAGATGTCACCTGTGAAAAATCCATCGAGTTTGGGCGCGCATCACTCTGAGGCCCGGAGGATTTGCGTCCACCGCAAGCTGTCAGGGAAAGTTCAAAAACCAGGAGGCCGAGGGTGGGGGCGAGACGCATGGTGTCAGTCTCCATTCGACGCGGTTCATCGGCAGGAATGCAATTCGTTTTCCATACGAGGCCTTGCGATATCAATCGAAAAGGACAGGGGAATTAAGGAGATGGCAACGCCGGAAATCCGGGCGCGGCCGTCTGATTTTCGAGGAATGATGCGGTAACCGCTCGTGAACAAAGGATCTTTTGAGGGTCCTGGCCTCCGTCTGTCGCTTTTTTCAAGCTTTCAACGTCACTTTTCCGTTAACCCACGGAATTTCATGACAGAATCAGCGGAGTGATCGCGCCACGTTGGGCGCGCAGCGGCCGGGTTCAAAGATGCTTATAATCCGCGGGAGGGTTGAACCAGTCGTCGTTACGACCGTCGGAATAACGAACCGGGGCCGCAGCCAGTTCCTTCACATCCGCATCATCGAGCGTGCCGATATTGATAACATAGAAATCGCCGCCGATTTCCTCGATATAGCCTTTGCCGAAGGGGCGGACACCGCAGTGCTTGCAAAAATAGTGATGCACGCTTTTGGTGCCGAACTGATAATCCGAAAGTTCGGATTCGCCAGCGAGCAATTTAAATGCATCCGGCTTCAACGACACGGCCCATAGGCGGGTTTTCGTGCAGATCGAACAGTTGCATTTTCCCGTACCCTGGCTTAAATCCAGCTGCGCTTCATAACGAACGCGTCCGCAGTGGCAGCTTCCATGATAAGTCTTGAGAGTCATGCGATTCAGCCTCCTTGAAAACTTCAAGCTTACAGATTTGCGTTCATCTGTCGAGGCAGAAATTGCCTGTCAACTTTCCCCATGGCGCACCGATGCTTCAGGAGTTTCCTATCGAAGGAGGATGCAAACATGAGGCATTGGCTGTTAGCCTGTCTGCTTTTTTGGGGCCTGGAGCCTTTCGCCCACGCGCAGGGGTTGACGGGAGAGATCGCGCTTTTCTACATGAACGATAGTGGTGTGCGAAGCCTCACCGATAGCAATGATCAGCCCTACACGCTGAAAACCAAAACGAACTATACGTTCACCGCGCTTGGTTTCTGCTACCGTATGGACTGGTTTTGCATTGGTTTGAAGTATCTGCAGGGCAGCATTGAGGAGCGCACCAGCGATTCGAGCAGCAGCGCCTCGCTCACGACCACGGAAACCTATAGCGGACCGGGCATCACCCTTGGTGCTTCGGTCAACGAATGGGTCGCGCATGCCACCTTTTTGATTGGCGGGCAGAAAAGAATCACGGATAAACTCAGCAACGGCTTCAGCAGCAGCTCGACCGGCCTGCGTTATCCAGCTCAGTCGGCCACGCTTTTGGATCTGGGCTATGGCTTCAAGGTCGGCAGCGTGCGTGTCGGTCCGCTTCTGAGTGTCCTGCACATGGATTACAAAAAGCGTATCAACAATGGTGCGACCGAAACTTTGCCATCCAAGGAATCGGATGACTTCATCATGCCGCACTTTGCACTCTGGATGGATTTTTAAGGATTTTTGAGCGTGAACTGACGCCAGGCCAGGATATCATCGCTGGCGTCATAGGCTATCACTCGCCACTTTTGTCCCGCTGTCCAATCCACTGCCAGAGTTCTATAGAAAAACTTCCGCGTGGCGTTGCTCGCATCCTTATCGAGGATGGCCCGTTCCTCGGTGCAATGCGGGACAGCGGCATCATCAATCTGACAAAACTCCAGGGTGCTGGCATCCAGGGGAGCACTGACCGCGAGATAAAGCTGCCCATCGAGAGTCTGAAGGGCCACCTTCAAACCCTGCTTTTTGTCTTCCGGCAGAAGATCCTTTTTCAGATTGTCATAAGCCGCCGCCAGCGACTGCAGCCCGCCCTGATGAAAGGTGAAGAGCAGAGCCAGCTGGGTGATGCGGCGCTGCAAAAGTCCGTCATCGAACTGAGCGCGCGTATCATTCAGCGTGTGAATGTAGGGATTATGATCGACCGGATCTTCAAAGGGAAAGACGGTAGGAAAGCCCTGATCATAAAATGATTTATGATCGGATGCGGAACCACGCGGCAGAAAGCCTAATTTATAAACGGGCCCCATATAACCGCGCAGCCAGTCGATCGCCTGGCGGCGCAGGTCGCGGCTGGTATAGTCCTGCAGAAGGTGGACAATCCCTTCCGCGCCTTCCTTGCTGTAATAGGCCATATCAATCTGAAACATGCCGGCGATTTTCCGGCCATCGGCAGCATACTTTGCGGCGATGGCCTTGCTGCCGACCAGTCCGGGTTCTTCCGCGGCATAGGCTTGCAGTTCGATCGAACGATCAAACGTCAGCTGACCGGATTCAACCACGCGCAGGATTTCCGTCAGGGCCGCAACACCCGAGGCATCATCATCCGCACCGGGGGCATTGCCAGTGCTGCCGCGACCTGTGATGCTGTCCAAATGCGCGCCGACGATGATGGTTTCATCCGGCTTTGTGCTGCCTTCCAAACGCGCGATCACGGATTTTTGATTGCTGAGGCTTTGCGTTTCTTCAGTGATCGTCCAGCGCGCGGACACCATCTGCGCTTCCCAGATTTGCCGAACTGTCGTGTGGGCCAGTTCCCCTTGAGTATGACGGAAATAGCGTGAGGGCAGGGCGGCAAGGGTATCAATGGTCTGATCCATAGCGGCGAGGGACACCATATCCAGCCAGGGTTTGGCGTCCTCGAAAACTGCGCGACCGCCATAGATCGGCGGATAGATTTTAGTGGTGGCGGTCAGGAGCTGGCTGCCGTTCACGAATTCGATGCTGCCGCACATGCCGGTGCTTTCATGGGCCCAGGCGGCGAGATCCTGGAGCTGGGTCACGGAATCGAGCGGCACGGCATAGTAATTCAAATCCCAGCTGTGTGGCATCGGTGCGATCGCATAGGACTTGGGGAGCAGCTGCAGAAGCGAGGCATGGGGACGAGCCTTGAGCACGGCGTAGCCGAGTTTGGGGGCGCTCCGCGTTTCAGGTTTTTTGATCTGAAGGACGCCATCGGTCCAGATGATGTTTTTGGATTTAGGATTTTTCGCTTCGAACTGCAAGGGGGTTATGGCTTCGGCCCATGCGGGGAGCAGGACGAGTGTCCAGAGAAGTTTTTTCATGGAGCTGCGTCCTCGATTTTAAGGGCGTTGCCGGACCAATCGGAGTCGCCGTCCCAACCCTCGGGAATGTAACGGATATCATCAAGGGTCAGGCCGTCTTCGGGGCCGTTTTTTGTGGTGTTGGAGAGACGACCACAGCGGCCCAAGGCGAAGGCCATGAGGAGGAGGAACAGGACGCAAAGGCTTTTCATGGCGAAGGGCATGACGCAAGACTCCCCTGAAAAAGACTGGAATTCCTGGGATATTGTAGCAGATCCATCAATTGATTGGGGCTTTGGCCGATAGCGAATGAGGAGGCTCGGGAATGAAACTTACCATAACCAATTTTCTTGCTGTGTGGGCTGCGGGCCTTGGGCTGAGCGGCTGTGGGGGATTAAGCTCGGAGCAGCTTCTGTCCGTGGAGATGTACGGGGTCAGCAAAATGCCGGAAGGCGCGACGGGAACCCGGGATCCCAAGTTTCAAATTTATCAGCTTCTGAAAGTGGATATTGTCAGCGAGGATGGGGCGACGACCACCAACCTTTTCGATAATGAGGAAGAGAAGATTTTCCGCATCGTCGATCGCGAGCAGCTGATCTATTCGAAAAAAATCACGGACCTCGTGGACACGAGTTACGGCAGTATGCTGCTGACCTTTGCGCCCGAAGTCACTGGCGGTGATTCGGAAGAGAACACCCTTGCCTTCACCCTGGCCAACCCCGTCCTGACGCTGACCCAGCCCTTTGCCATTGAAAAGGCCAAGGATATAGCGGTTATTATCAAAATGAACTGGGGCAATACCCTGACCGATGAAGCGATGACGGAACCGACCTTTGTCCTGACCCTCGACTGAAGCGACGCAGTTACCCCGCCATTTTCTAAGCCATGCACGAAATCACGTGCTCATCCGTTCTCCCTTTGGAACCAAATTTCGGGTTTCCCCCATTTCTCATGCAATAATCATCGGGGCTCAGGCATCACAAATGGGAATGCCATGAGATTCCCTTACGAAGGATTTGATCACCATGCTGCCGACCACCCTGGCTCTCTATCTTGCGACTCAGCTGACTTTGGCCCCGAGGCCTTCTGTGACGCCACCCTTGGAAAAAGACTGTGGAACACGGGCCGTCTGGGACGCCGGAAGTCAAAGCTGCCGTGCCCTGCCACCGACCCGCGAGCAATGCTGGGCCGACGGTCAGCAGCTGAATGCCCAGACGCAGTCCTGCGTGCCGGTCACGCTCAGCGCTTTCTGCCGCGAGCATAATTGGGATTACGAGCAGGAGCACACGGTCTCGCGCATACTGAATGATTTGAATGCTCATGATTGCGAGGAAGCTGAACAGATTCTTCAAAAAACCCGCAAGCTGACCCTTCGCAGCGCCGGTGTCCTGAAAATTCAGGATATCAGGCCACTCCGCGCGTTACCGTTCATTGAGGAATTGAATCTGGATGGGCATCGCGTGAATGATCTGCGGCCGCTGCAAAAACTCCCGCGTTTGAAAAAGCTCTCGCTGCGTTTTAACGACGTCTATGACCTTGAGCCGCTTTTGGCCCTGACTCGTCTGGAAAGTCTTGATCTGGCCGGCAATCCCATTAATCTGAACGATCCGGTTTTGAAGAAGCTGCAGAAGAGGGTGAAGGTGAATCTTCGCGTTCCTGTACCCGCAGCGACTCCGGATGATTCGGAGTCGGCTGCGGCGGAAACACGATCAGACGCTGCGTTTTAATCCGAGCTGAATCTTCCGGCGTTCGAGCGCCGTCTCGAAAAGTTTCGAAATCAGCTCCATGCCGGTCATGCCTTCATGCTCCCAAAGCTTGGGATACTGGGAGATGGCCGTCATGCCAGGCAGTGTGTTGGCCTCGTTGAAATAGTATTTATTGGTGGATTTTTCCAGAAAAAGATCAATGCGCGCCAAGCCGTAAAGATTCAGCGCATGGAAAACTTTGCGGCTGATCTCCCGACCTTCCTCGGCCAATTCCTTGGACAGAGGCGCAGGAAC